>JAKFUT010000297.1 GCA_021732565.1 Candidatus Obscuribacterales bacterium | reverse complement strand
ACACTAATTGACGCCAGACAAAGGGGCGCGAAATTGTCTCCTCGTTCGTCCCGTGGTGATTGTTCAACTTACCCGAACGGGCTCACTTTGCGCTGCGAACTTGACCGACACAAGCATGGGAAATTAGCGATATCGGATAGACGAAAACGTCCTACAGGAAAAAAATTCACCGCCGATTTGCTTTAAACTGGAACATTGCAATTCACTTGTACTTGAGGCGATCTTTCTGCAGCAATTTCAAAATGCCCACCAGATTTTCGTTTTCTGCACTGCTATCGACATAATGAAAGTTAGCGAATTGCCACTCGCCTTTTCGCAAAATCAGCTCAGGAACAGCAATGGGCTTCGGTGTCTTTTTGCCTGCATGGAAAGCGAACACCGACGCTAAATACGAATTATTCTTGTGAAGAACATTCTCCACAATATACTTACCTGCCGGCTCTGCATTGGTGCTGAGGAAGGGATCGAAATCCAATCCGACTATCTCGCCTTTAACTTTCGCTTGTGCTCTGGCATCTTCTTGCAGCAAAGACCTGAGCTCTGCGGTGAAACTGGTTCCCTTCTTGTATTTAACTACTTGTTCAAAACCGATATCGGAGTTATCTTTTCTGGCGGCCGCAGAGTACCAATCATAGAAAGACTGCACGAATTTCTTACAAGCAGACTCATTCGCATCAGGAGTTGCGGCCAGGCATTCTGATGTAGCGGGCACCAGCAAACTAAAACAGACTAGCACCGGCAACGCCGCTCTTAATCCTAAATGCAATATCGAATCTCCTGACAGTCAATGGCTCGTAGACACGCGATTGGTAAGCTGCCGAATTTTCACAATTTGCTCCTTAACTTCCAACATGCTGGCTGGTCGTTCAAGTGGAGCCTTACGCAAACAAGCCAGCACTATCTCTTCCAGCTCAACAGGAACCTCGGGGCACTTATCGCGTATGGATGTTGGTGCATCAGCGACATGCATCAAACTTGTGCTAACGAAATTCTCTCCGACAAAAGGCACTTGCCCGCATAGTGATTCATACATCAAACACCCCATCGAATAGATGTCGGTTCGATGATCCAGATTTTTGGACAAACACTGCTCCGGGCTCATATAAAGTGGGCTTCCGAAGATCTGACCGGTCTGAGTTAACTTCGTCGCACGACTGTCGGTGAATTTTGCCAGCCCCATATCAAGAATCTTCAACATGCGTTTGTCGTTCTTTTTGTAAAGCATGACATTGGCTGGTTTCAAGTCACGATGGATAAATCCCTGATCGTGCGCGGCTTGCATTCCTTCACAGATCTCGACAAAAACTTCTACCGCCACTGCAACGGGAACCTTGCCATGTTTTTCAATAATCTCCGCGAGAGTTTTTCCCTCCAGTAGTTCCATAACAAGAAAGGGTTCCTTGCTATCTGTCTCTCCGAAATCATGCACAAAGATCAAGTTCGGATGTTCAACAGCGCTCAATACTTTCGCCTCACGTTGAAAGCGCTGCAATGCAGCGCTATCTCGGGTGTGAGCGTGTAGCATCACCTTAACGGCCACCAGTCGATCGAGTGAAGTATGTCTAGCCTTGTAGACAATGCCCATGCCTCCTTCGCCTAGTTTGCTGAGTATTTCGTACCTACCCGCAAGAGTTTGTCCGATTAGATTCACAGGCAGCTGGGCGGCCTCGGGAACAGCCATTGGAATCGAAGATGAACGTGGCGATGATGGAGTCAACGATGACCTTTCCGCCGACTGTATCACAACATCTTTGATCTTAGTGAGCAAAGCCTCCAGTTTGATTGGCTTGGACAACACAGCATTGGCGCCAGCCGCCAGACATTCTTTTCTTGTCTGAGCAGTGTTAGTGGCAGAAAGCGCAATGATGTATGCCGCCCCCCCTCTCGCCCTGTAGCCGCGACAGATTCTCACACCAGGAACTTGAGGCATTTCCCAGTCAAGCAGGATAACGTCGAAATGACCACTTACTAGAACCTGAATGGCCTGGCTTCCAGAGCGCACAAAATCAACTTCGAACCCTTCGCTGGCGAGAGATCCACCGAGGAGGTCCGGCATATCCGGTGCATCGTTAGCTATGAGAATGCGCGGCATAACCGATTCGGTTGGGGACACACCTCGATCCTTACCACTGAAAGCCTCATTGCAAACCGTATTGACACAGGTCTATGAGAATCTCAACCTTGCGACTTTCAGACTACGACTCGATCGTCCTCCTGTCTCCTCTGCCGAATTCTTGTCGCCACAGGGAGAATTCTGTCTTTCATGCGGTAGAGGAAAGTTATTCCGATTACCACTGCAACCATTGCAGATGATATGAGCGCAACGCTTATCAATAATACTGTTCGAAGCAACCGATTCAATTCCTTCAGCTCTCCACGCACCTCCGCAAGTGGCTGGGCAACATCATTCAGAGGCTTTTTCACTTCTTCTATTTTTTGATGGACTGAAATAAGTTGCTCGCGTGTTAGTGTCACCTCAGCCTGCACAGTGGACATTTTGTCTCCAATTTGAGCAACTTGATGTTGGATCGATTCCATGGGACTAATTAACGCAATCATCGGTTGCTGCACAGCGTGAAGAGGCTTCTCCAGTTCTTTCATTTGCTTGCTCATGCTGAGGATATCTGCTCGCATCGCAGATACGCCTCGAATGTCTTCTCGCAGTGTTAGAACCGACCGCAGATCTTCTCGCACTATACCGAGCGTCTGGGAGAGGCCCTGTACCTTTGGCAGATAGATTGCTACCTCGTTAAGGTTGGCATTCATCCTCGTCAGCTGCCCACGAATATCGAGCATCTGTTCATCAGCTTGCGCGATTTTTACTTCCATTCGTGCAAAGGTTGGCTGCAAGCTGTCGATCGGTCGCCGCAGTTCGATTATATGCGTCTGGAGTTCTGCCGCTTGTTGTTTCAACTTCCAGATAGGACGAACAATTCTTTTGATCGGGTGGATGCCTCGGATGGGTTTGTTCCACTCAGCCATTTGTTTTTCTGTTGGCAAGAGATCTTCGTCACTTACAACTTTTGCCGACGATGACGACTTGATCGCTCGATCAGTCGATTGCCGGGAACCGCTCTTGGCGTCTTGCACCGGGGTGACAACCTCTCGTTGTTCTTCCGCGGCCAATGCAGCTGCAGAAACGGACAACAGGAGCGCTACACCTGAAACAGTGAGTCTTGGGTTCATTTTTTGCTCGCGAGTTCTTTCAATCTGCAACTGACAATTGGATTCTAGGCTATTAGAGGCGGTTCCAACATTCTCTTAATTTTTCTTCTTTCTCTACGCAGACTACTAGTATCCTGATAGGACACATGCAGTCTCCATTTTGACTGCGCGCCATGTCGCTCATAATGTCAGAGAATTCCTTCATTACGGGTACCGAATAAGAGATGACGTCGGTTAGGCAGATGTTGTTTCGCTTTCGACTCCGTCAAAAATTAATTTTCTCACTAGTAATAGTTCGCCGGGAACGATTCTGATACGCGGGGGCGCAGTCACACACCCAGATGCATTCTAATGACAACACCGCGAGCATTGGTTGACGTCACGGCTTCACACTCTGCGGCGCGGCGAAGTCCTCACAGTGAGACTGATCCACTGATTCCTCAGCAACTAGTGACTTCCGCACTTGCGGCTTCTAGCCTGGCGAAGGGCTACGATCCTTATGCACATACCGGTCATCGTCAAGGTCGAAGAAGCCGGCAGTGCTTCGAAGACACCTTGTTCTGTGGTCGCCGTGGTTGGAAGCCGGCAAAGGGAAGCCGGCATTGAAGGTCTGGTTGGAATTGGGACGAATCTTCACGCTTCTGGTGCCCGGGAAGTACCACTTTTGCGGATGTCTGCCTTCAACTTTAGCGAAAGTTATAGGCAGACTGCGGATGCATTCTACGACAACATCCGAAAAGAGGGTGACTCCCGGTCTGCACGGTTCTCATCCCCATGGGGCGAAATTTCCTTATAGGAGTGAGAGATACACTGCACTCTCCAGGGTGATGCGAAACTACACATTTTGTAGTTTGATGGAATCAAGCAATTTTCTCGGGGGAGCGCACATGAACAGAGTTGATCCGTCAAAGACTGCGACCAAAGAATTCAGAAGACTTGCCCTCAATGAGTCGGGGACGGTCGATAATGTGGTGGCAATGCCAGTCTTGAGAAACACTTCCGACGAACCGGCATTATCTGCATACCTCGGTCTGGCCGCGTTTGAGGCAGGCAACTTTGTTGATGCAATTGATTATCTCTTACAGGTGGACTCGCATGATGCCAATGGGTGGAAGTGTCGCTTCTACCTCGCAATGTCTTATCTGCACGAAAATCGCATCAGTTGCTGCCTAAAAGAGTTCAATTACATCGTCGAGTGGTGCCCTGATCCATTTATCAGGTGTCGAGCGGAAGCTGCTCGACGGAATATATTCAATAGTTCCAGCAGCAGCTTCTCTTAGACTGGATGGTGCCAGCGTCTCTTGCTCACGCTGACCGTATGGTGATGAAAGAGGCAATAATACGATCAAAAATATTGCCTTAGGCCCATCGACTGGGCATCAATCAATCAAAAGTGAATTTAACACTCGCAAGCAAGACGGGTCCCTACTTTCGATAAATTCCGTCCGGGATACCGTGCAAGGTCCGCGGTGAAAGTTCGCCCCTCCGCAATAGATTCAAGACAACGTTTGCAGGGGTGGGCATCGGACGATTCCCACCCTCTGCACATGGATGGCACACATGAATTGAACCGATTGTGCAATCATAGTGGCGCAAATTTCTTGTAAGAAAGGTAAAAACCAAGCGCTTGACAGCATGCAACACACCTGTCTACTCTAGTGTTCGCGCCCCGTTTGTTATTGCCTTACTAAAAATGACTACACAGAGAACCTTCGTCCTCATCATCGTTGCCATTTCATTCCTTTTCTCAACAAGTCCATCAATTGCCAGACGAACGGAGACTCCACCGGGTAATCGGGATCTCGTCGGAACTGAATCTGAATCGCCCGTCGACGAAGCCTCCCATCCAAAACTTAAAGGGCATATCATCACAAACAACGTTTCACAGTCCTGGCTCGGTTCGTCTGAGAAGGATATCAATGAGTCGTTCATGAGCTATTCGTCCACAGGTGGAGCCGACCTGTGCGACGAAATCCCCCGCGATATGATGGCTATCTACACGAAGGCTCCCGACGGCTGGTCTCACTATTATGACAAGAACCCTCAGGAGTCGGTGCCGTATCCGAGCTGGAATTTATGGCATGGCGGGCTGCATTCAGCAATGTATCAATTGCGATGGGAACTTGTGACTGATCCAGAGCAAAGAACCCGCAAACTTGGCCGGTATTATCTCTGCGCCCCGGGCACGGGATCTAGCCTGTGGAATACAACGGCTAACCCTCGGCCGGGAATTGAAGTGGTGGACAAAGAAGTATTTCCTAGTGGAGACAAC
The DNA here is from genome assembly GCA_021732565.1 of Candidatus Obscuribacterales bacterium. GTDB lineage: Bacteria > Cyanobacteriota > Vampirovibrionia > Obscuribacterales > Obscuribacteraceae > JAKFUT01. The sequence continues at coordinate 17,170 of JAKFUT010000297.1, read as the reverse complement.
GTACACGGTCTCTTCCTCCCGGGACTCAGTTACAACAGTTATTTCAAGGGAAACATTCGTGTACTGGTCGAAATTCACCGAGATTCTACAGTGAGAACCAGAATCATCAGTTCCACCTTACCCAATGAGGTCACAATGCGGCTTCAGGATAGTATCCTCGCGCTGAGTGGTCATCCTCTCTTGAACTTTCCACAGTGCGACCCTCAATTGCAAACCGTGACCATCATCTACAACATGTCCTTCAACCACCCGCAAAAATTCCATGCTGCAAAAAACGCCAACATGGCAAAGAACTGAATTTTAGTTCTGCCAGAGCGCCCGGCACCGACAGGCACTAAGATGCCCGAAATTCCTGCTTTACATGGAGGTCCGGCACAGACCTAATTGTAGTGGCGTGACATAAACAGCTGGAAATAACTGTCACCAGCCCTGGTGTCTAACTCAAATTAATTGACACCAGGGCTGGTGACCAAGACAGAGTAAACAAAACGAAGGATTATCTTTCGGGCAACCCGGCCATTTTTAGCTGTTCTCCCAACTCCTGCTCTGGCATCGGGTCCAGTTGCCTGGCAAATAGCTGTTTGACCATCATCAACTTGCTTTCTGAAAAACAGTATGCTCGATTCTTAAGATTATTGCTACCGGGTGATAAAGCAACCAACGAACAAAAGGTTATCGCAACGGCACTGAAGACGATGATTTCGGGTGCAAACGCGAGAAGCGCAGCCAAACTCATGGATGACTAGCGCGATCCCGGAATACGGCGATAAGTTACTCACGATGATTGGCGATTCGAAAAAACAGGATACTGCAAAGATCATTCTAAAGAATCTGAGCGAAGTGCAATGCGTAGGATTGATCCATTTGCTGGACCAGCCAAACACAGCAGAATCAAGTAAAATCCTGATGCGAATGCTCTCGTCGAAAGAGTCGGCTCAGAGTCATGCAGTCGGCAATCTACTGACGCTGGTAATTGCCGATTTGAACGAAGTCTACAGACGGAGGCAGCGCTCTGCTGAGGTTAGCTCTTCTGAGAATTGGATAAACATGCTGAATAAACCAGAGACCCGCGAACTGGCGGAAAAAGCGTTGAGGTTCGCTCAGTCTCCACAGGATGCGATCGTTGTAGCGCAATTGCTGCGGAGCGAGGAGGGGCGCAAGTTAATCCAGCGACTGCCGCAAATTTCCGCACGTGAGGACGGACCTTCAATGGTCCGTACGCTACTGTCCACGGATTCGGCCAATGAAACTTTGCAGCTGGTTAAGATATTCGATGATCCTAGCTGAACAGGGCCAGAGCGATCCTTGCAGGCATGCTGATGGCTGATGAAGGGACTGCCTCCATTGCGGCTCGTCGACTCCTCAGCCTATTGGCATCTCAATCGGGGGCAGAACGCAAGCTTGCCACAATGTTTCTTTTGATGCTCAATCAGCAAAATAATTACGACCAGCAGAATAAAGTAGAAATCCTGGTGCTTAGACTGCCAAAGAATGCCGGTGCCTTGTTGAATATATTCGCCACTCCCGAACTGAATCGAGCCTCCAATGCCGTGGCGGATATACTGGACCGCTCGGACTTGGATGGTAGTGCGATAAGGCGCCGTGTTGTGGCAATGCTGAATAATCCTAAACTAAAGGAGATGGCAATCAGGCTCCTGTCGCGAAGATCACAATCGAAAGAGCATGCACCTAATAACGTCCTTGCCAGTACCCACCCACCGGGGTGCTGCTCGGTCAAGCGTCGTATCCTCCAATTGGCGGATGCTGTTCGCTGAAATAATCCGTCAATTGGAGGATAAGGGGTCCCCTCTATTTTTCACCGTTTCCAAGTGGACTTAAAGTTGGGGTTTGTACCACGCAGAAGGGTTGGGGAAATGGCGCTTACATTCAATACTTTAATTGCGGATGTGTCTGTAGCTCTCAAGGCCATCAATCTATATCAGGCCGGGTCCTATAAAGAAGCGATTTCAGAACTGCAATGCATACTTGATTATGAGCCGTGTAACTGGGATGCACGATTGATGCTTGCTGCTTGCTATTACAAGACAGGGCAACTGCCAGCGGCGCACCGTGCATTTCAATTTATAAAAGATCGCACTGATAGAGACGAGCTTCGCAAGAAAGCCGAAGAGGGTTTGGAAGCAACCAACGCCAAGATTGAAAAAAGAGACAGCGGAGCTTCTGCGCTTCCTGCCGAATATGGCTTGTATGTGGATAGGGTCAATCATCGATCTTCGGCATCGCAAGGTCCAAACTGGTTGTAAATTTGGATCGATTCACTTGAACTTCGACTCGCTTGCGAAGCGAGCGTCTTCCGCAGCAATTATTTTGCACCAGGACCAGCTGGCGAATCCGCCAGCTGCTACAAACCGTAGACCTCCGCCTATGCCCAACATCGCCACGGACGGTCTGGCCGCGACAGGTTCGAAGGTCTACAGATAACTCCCTGGCGGTCTATGTTGAATTCCGGACCGGGAGAGATTTGCAGTGGACTGTTGAAGCAGCCTTTTATGTCCGGATTACAGGCTTTTGTCTCACCGGAAGTTTTTGCCAAAGTGTGCGTCCGATCTACCACGTGGCAGATCGAACGCACACTTGCCAAAGCGAAAAATTCCGTTGAACACCACCTTGAACAACAGGATGGCTCCCCTACAAGACGCGGTATCTAAATCGAGCTGCAGGTGAGTTGCTCGTGACTGCGTCGACCTGAACTTCCTCTGAGTTCACTTGCCAAACAACCCCTCATTGATTATGTGCAATAACAAGTACCACCTGTTGGAACTCTTGTAGTCCGGCGCTCGCGTATCCGGCATAATGCGTGGATCCCTTGCGCAGCGCCGTCGCCCCGTAGCTATGTCGATCATATCTGTAGATGTTTGTTCTGCACGGACAAATTGCCGTTTCCGCAAATAGTAAGATGTGAGTTCATTTAGCGCTGAAATAATATCGCGGCAAGTGCCAGCCGCCACCTGTTGTTCCAACATGCGATAACAACGATCATGTTTCTTTCTCATTTCATAGAATCCACCCTCCACCAACAGATACAACGTACGACACAAACTTGACAAACCTGTGGCTGGAATAATTTGAATTCAGGGCGTTGCCTGTTTAACACCGGATCACATTAGAACACCAACACGAAATCTTAATTCGGTGTCCTAAATTCAGTACACTATAGCGTAGCTTTCTCAGGATGCTGAAGACAACAAGAACAATCTCGCGCTCTCCTCAGTTTCACCATCTATACACAACAAACTCAAAGGTAACCGTCAATGCCGGACAAATTGGAAGAAGCCAACGAAGTAAAAGACAATACCTCCCGCCCATCGGATTCAGTAGTTAGACAGACTGAGGACGGTCGCGAAGATCTAGCGCATGATCAGAAACAACAAACCGACTATCTCAAAGCCGGGGGCAAAAGCGGGATCACCGGACCTTTTGGCAAACCAGGCTTCTTCGATTCCAGCCTCGGTGAGAATAAAGATGCACCTGACACCGGATTTGATGCCTCGATGGCAACTACCTCGGTCAAGAGCGTAGAGGTGGCCAAGAAAGTTGATAAGCAAGATGACGGTACGGTTGTTGGCACGATGCCCCGGGGCGATGTTGTTGCAGCCAATCCAGACGGAAGCAATGACTGCGTTGAGAAGGACGGCACCAGCATCCACACCAACTCCGACGGTTCAAGCATTACAACCAAACCAGATGGCAGCACCATCTCAAAACAAGTCGATGGAACTGAAGTAATAGACGACAAAAAGACTGGCATCAAAATTACCTCGCGCCCGAATGGCGATCAAATAAACGAATATCCGAATGGCGACAAAATAACCGACTATGCCAGCGGCGCCAGCAAAAGGGAATTGAAGGACGGCACAGTCGTTCTAGAAGGAAAAGATGGATTTCCTAAAATGACATATAGCCCGGACGGTTCAAGAGAGATTCAGGAGAAAGACGGCACGAGGACGCAGTGGGCAGACGGCAACAAGACAACTGATTATCCGGACGGCGGACGGCTTGTGGAGAACAAGGACGGCACAAAAGTCGCCACCACTGCTGATGGCACTAAAACCAATTATGAGAAAGACGGTAGTTCGCACACCGAACAGAAAGACGGCACAAAAATAGACGTTAAGGCTGATGGCACGACCGTTACAACCAAACCAGACGGGTCAACGGTGACCGAACAGGCAGACCACAAAGAAGTAATCAACGATAAACAAACAGGTATCAAAATTACTTCATTGCCGAACGGAGATCAGGTCAATGAATATCCCAACGGTGACAAGATTACTGATTACGCCAGCGGCTCGACCAAGAAAGAACTCAAAGACGGCACAGTTGTTCTCGAGGGCAAAAGCGGAACACCCCGTATGACATATAGCCCTGACGGATCCCGCGAGATTATAGATGAGGATGGCACCCGCCAACAATGGAGCCCTGAAGGCACTAAAACCACCGACTATACCGACGGCAGCAGACTGGTTGAGAATAAGGATGGCAGTAAAGTCGCAACCCGCGCCAATGGCACCAATACAACCTTCGACCCGGACGGTAGTTTCACGACAAAAGATAAAAACGGCAAGGTGATAGCCACCAGTAAGCAACCGTAACACAGTACAGCGATTTGCTCGTACTTGCCAATTTGCTTCCGGCGTACTTCATCGCTTAGCTCCAAAGACGTGCAGTTCTGCCGCAGTTCAAGGACACTTGCGTATCACGTCGAATACGTGAGTGCTGAGGTGAGGCAACTCGTAAAATCAGGCAGACGCCCAGTTTTCATAACAGTCCACGATCAATGGTTAGATTCTTAGATGCTGATGAATAAGCATTCATTGGGCGACAGTTGTGAAGCTGAACGCCAATGGGTTATTGAGCAGATACACAATAATGTGAAGTACAACACTACATCCTTACTTATATAGCGCAATTATCTCTTTCGCATACCCATGAATGATCTTCACCAGTCGCTCAGGGGATTTGACACGAACCTCAGCTCCTGACTTCAGAAATTGTCGCGCATAAAATTCAAGATTGCTCGCTGAGGCTATCATATCAATGGTAGCGCTACCGTCTTCATGAAGCTGTAACCCTTCTCGAAAGGCACTCCAACTTAGCATTTTCATACCGCGCGCCGATACAGAAGCGTGAACCCTAACGTTGTTCGGGTCAGTCGAGTCGATCTTCCCGGTAGAGGATAGATGTAGCCAGTCTTTCAAGGTAATTGATTCACGAGGCTGCAATTCTGATGCATGTTGCACCCGTGTGATGCGATCCGCACGAAGCCAAACATGCGACTTTCTTTTGTAATCGTAGCATCCACAGTACCAGAAACCGATGCCGGCAATGAGCCCGTAAGGGAAGATAAGCCGCTCTGATTTCCCCGTGCGCGACTCGTAAGTTATACGCAAATGTGTTTGACTAAGTGACGAGCTGAGCAGCTCACGAAGGAACGGAGCGTCATACATACGAGGGAGGCCAATCACCGCCAGCCGTTCTCGCAGGCGATCGAGCTCCAACACCACATCTGGTGCAAGGGCAGCCCGCAACTTAATAATGGCAGAGACATTCGACTCCAGCAGAGGTGATGGTGAGTCTTGAAAAGCCTCGTAGGAGGCGATCAGACCAACCGCCTCTTCAGCCGACAGCGACAACGTAACTGAGCGCTGTTTGAACGCGAGACTATAGCCTCCGCCAGGTCCCGGCGACGCAGACAGGGGCAATCCCATGGCAGACAGCGATTGCAAATCGCGGAGCATGGTACGCCTTGACACTCCGAACTGGTCCGCCATCTCCTGCACAGTGAAACCGCCGCCCTGCGCTTTGATAAGGGTCATGAGTTCAAGCAGTCTTTCTGTGCGCGACAATGTTTTTCCGAAAATAATTAGTGACAAGAATTGTCACCATTATGACTTACCATCGAAGAATAAAGCAAGATAAGGAATCACAAATATGGATGCAAATCGTTTTCAAATCGCCGCTCTCCAGAGGGGCGAAACTGTGCAGATAAGGCCTCACGGGAATTCCATGAGACCAAAGGTCTGCGATGGAGATCTCGTAACAGTATCGCCCTGTACCGCAGCTTCACTTAAGCGCGGAGACATAGTATTGGTACGTGTGCGCAGGCAAGTCTATCTTCACTTGATCAGAGCGATTGAAGGGGAGAGATACCTCATAGGGAACAATCACGGCGGCATCAACGGATGGGTTGGTACCGACAACATTTATGGAATTGCAACACGAGTTGAAAAATGACGATCATCGTCTGTGGCCTTCTAACGGGCATCTTCGCGCCACTAGTAGCGATAATCGCCACGTCCGCCATAGAGTGGCAGACTGAAGATTACTCCAATAAATGATCACTCGATATATACAGTCCGAAAAAGAAATGCTTTTGGGAACTAATTGAAAGCATGGCCGTCCGGTGGGTTATCTGAACACCGAAAGTTGAATTGACGAGTGCCAAGAAGAATGGTTTGTCACGTTCTTCCCGCTCTTGATTGCGCCTTGCGGCCGCTCAACGTCAATCCATCGCTTAGTATCCCTCTATTAGACCAACAGGTATATCGATGTCTGAAGTTGCAGGAAATTCCTCGGTACTTTTTCTCGCGATGTTTATGATTCTACTTGCGCTCGCTGTGGTCTGTCCGGTAGTAGTCGGGCTGGTCCTGTGGTTAGGATGCGGCGATAAAACAAAGAGCAGGAAGCAGTCTCCCTCCAGACAAGAACCACCAGTAAGAGTGCGTGTGACTCGGCGCCAATCAGTTTAGTCTACGGGCAACCGACAAGGGTATGGACTGTGCCCTGGTAGTGTAGGGACACAATCCAGTGTCCTGTCAAGTTCTGCCCGCATGCCGGCGATTGTCCCAGCTCTTGTTTGCGGCGGTTGTGCCGGTGGGCGCATGCGCCAAAGCTCGCTCCAACAGGTTCAGCCCCCGTATGGCGGCAATTTGGTGTAGTTCTTGCCACGCGGCGTTTGTGCCGGTTGCGCGGATACGCGGAAGCTCGGATTGATTCCGCGGAGGCATGATCAGAAGCACCGCCATGGGGTTGCTCCAGTTGCGAGAATTGAGGATGAATGACATCTGGTGTTCAAACAAGAGTAGTTTCTGCGTTCTTGATCAATGGATAGATCGCATTCCGCGCTCAACGCTGAGCACCATTCCTGCGATGGCATTGCCGGTTCGGCTACGACAGCGTTAGTTGTGCTCTCAACGCGGCGGACAATAGTGACCGCAAACTCAAGCTCATGTCCATCATGTTCTTGGGACAATACTCCCTAAAAAAACTGTTTCTGCCAACTAACTAAGCCCAGCTATTTAGGTGCGCGGTTTCAATAATCACCAAGTTTCACGCTTTCTGCTATTTTGTTGAGCTTGCGGCACCAGGAGAATGATTTCGGAGATGAGAAAGCCAGAGCGACAAGTGTAATCAGACACCTGGAAGTCCACGTAAAATAAATTATGGGGTAGTTGACGCCGTAGACCGACCGGTCTATTCTGGATACATGGAAGCAACAAATAAGCCCGGTGCAAAATCATGAGTCCCAAGGTCACAGGAAAACAGGATACCAAAACCCTCCTTCTGCAGGTCGGCATAGAACTTATGATGGAGAAGGGTTACACAAACACAGGCATACAAGAAGTATTGAACATCTTGAATGTGCCAAAAGGCTCTTTCTACCACTATTTCGACAGTAAAGAGAGCTACGCAGTTGAAATTATTCACTATTTTGATCGCGGCTATACTGCAAACCTTCTGCACGTTCTTAAGAATCCGGAGCAAGGTCCGCTAGAGCGTTTGAACAGCTACTGCGAGCAAAACAAGTCCATGCTCGCATCGCAGCAGTGTCGTAAGGGATGTCTCATCGGCAACCTTGGTCAGGAAATGTCAGATCAGAGCGAGGTTCTCCGCACCGAACTGTCCAGCGTAATGGACAAATGGCGCGCAATTATCGCCGATTGTATTGAAGAAGGACAGAACACGGGCGAAATCAAAAGTACCAGATCAGCAATGGAACTAGCGGAGCTATTTTCGTCCGGTTGGAGTGGAGCGGTATTGAGAGCAAAGACTCTTAAGAGCACTGCGCCTCTAGACACCTTCATGGAACTCATGATCAAAGATGTTCTGAAAGCCTGCTGATAACGATTGAACGAAGCACTTCAGCCAGTGCAGCCATTCGAATTTCTCATAGACTTTCTCCGAATTCACTTTCGGAAAAGTGTCCTTGTGCCATTCTGCTCCTCTCATCGGGATGGAATAGACCGGTCTAGTTAGCCCAACTCATTACACAAAGAGGTACCTTTCCATGTACAAATCAGCCACCATCGCCACCGAATATCTAATCGCCGGAAATCCGGAAGTTCCAGCCAGTCTCCTAAATACTCTTGCACAGTCCCCGACACCTGCTGTTCGGGCACGGGTCGCTGAGAATCATGCCACCCCCCTAAGCACATTGGTGAAACTCCTGTATGATGTGCACGCTGAGGTCAAGCTGTCTCTGTCACATAACAGGGCTATACCTGTGATGGTTCTTCTCCAGCTAGCAGAGGATGAAGATCCCGATGTGCGCTATGGGCTCGCTGAGAATTACCATCTACCGATACGTGTTCTCGAGTCTCTTGCATTAGACGAAAATCCCTACGTATCGAACAGAGCCAGCCGCACCCTTTCGAAAATTAAATCCAGTGAAACATTGGTGCGGGCGGCAGCTTAACGAACCTTCACCAGATAGGTTTAGCGATGTACCTGCGTTGAAATAAGCTATGCGCGGCTATGATAGCCAACTCCGGTTGAAAGCCTTGTGGTGGAATAGGCGACTGCTATCCGCCGCGTCGGAAAGAAGTGTTATCCAATATAATTGAAGGAGAATTCAAATGAATGCTGTAGAACTGAAGACTGAAGTAGTGTCGTCAAAGCGTCTGTTAGGAAAGGTTGCCCTGGTAACCGGCGGTTCTCGTGGTATAGGAGCTGCAATTGCACTGCGGCTGGCTAATGAAGGCGCCACAGTTGCAATCAGCTATGTTAATAATCGAGGCGCAGCAGAAGATCTAGTAACTAAGATAGCAAGTCTCGGAACCACAGCCTTTGCATTCAAGGGAAATGTCGCATCCGACGTCGAAACCAGCGCCCTTATCGAGCAGGTCAAAAACGCAGCAGGGAGAATTGACATTCTAATAAACAACGCTGGAGTATTTGAAGGTTTACCCGTCGATCAAGTAAATGTCAATCACTACGATCGTGTTTTCGATGTAAACGTGAAGGGTGTTATCCAAACAACGGTCGAAGCCTTGAAGCTTATGCCGGATGGCGGGCGAATAATCAATGTATCGTCGGTAGCGGCGAGAATGTCGATGCCAGGTGCGAGCATTTACTCTGCATCGAAAGCCGCGCTAGATGCACTCACGCGAATTTGGGCACAAGAACTCGGAAGTAGAAAGATTACCGTAAACGGTGTCGCCCCTGGTACTACTGAAACAGACATGTACCGGGCCGCAATACCGGAAGAAGCCAGACAATCATTCACAGAAAAAACCGCCCTGGGGCGAGTTGGTACACCTGATGACATTGCAGCCGTAGTTGCATTTCTTGCATCTGACGATGCTCGATGGATCACAGGGCAGACAATTTCAGCCGATGGCGGTGTAAACATCTAACTAATCCTGCGGTTCAGCAGAAGACACCTCAATCAAGCAGTCCGCCACGTCCTCCAAGGCGTGGCGGTTTGCTATCTAACTAACAAGCGGGTCAGTTACTATTGAAGAGATCGCATGCCTCGTGATCACCTTGAGCCTCAAAAGGTTGTCCGTGTTGAATCAGCTGAGGAGTATGATGATTTGGTTTTCTCCTGGAGAGGCAACGGTTTGATTCCGGCACGCAAGAGACGCCTGGCATCTACACCCGTTTGAAGACCCGCCTGGGCCGACTTAGATTTTCCCCGCGAGAACGCCGGGAAAGAGATCGATATTTCGCGAAATCTTGTTGGTTGCCGTCGATTTTATTGGCATTTTTAATCCAAAAATCTCATCAGCAAGAACCACAGATTGGGCTACGGCTTCACCATAATGCCCTTTCAGTTCCAGGACCATTTCCTGTAATCTCTCAGGGCCAACTCCCACATTCGCGAATCGCACAATGGTGCACAGCGTGTCCAAAATCTCCGAGGACTGTAGGACAAATCTATCGAGTGCTTCAGCTTGCTTGGTTGTCAACACAACATCGGGCAGTAATTCTACCTGCCCATGAGTTATTGAATGGTGAAAATAGGAAAAGTCACAGCCTGTTTGCACATTCAGGTTGTCAGCCAAGTAAAGGAACGCGGATTTTCTCAAGCCGTCCTTTGGGTTGTTACCAATGATGGTTAGGTAGTCCGAGAGGTATTTGTCGGTGCTCATGCCTTTCTCCAGTTAGTTCCAAAGGTTCTTGACTTCGGCGTAAATCTCGTCCGCTACATACAGGCGCTTCTCTGCATAAGAAATCTTGCTCGCAAAATTGTCCGAATCATTCAATTCCGATACTCGGTCGGATGACTTGTCGAAATAGTACAGCGGCTGGTACTTGTGCTCCTCTCCTTTTGTTTTCAAGAAGGTGCGTGACTTCATGGCAATGTCCGTGGGATCATCATAAATCACATAAAGGTTTGGGTCCAGACTGTTTTTGTTGGCGATACTAGTTGTCTTTTCAATCAATTCCTTCAGTTTGTTTGTATCCAAATCGGGGGAAAAGACGATTGTCTTGAAGATTCTGCGATGCTTCAATCGATGTGCTAAGTCACCGAACGGCCCACCAAACTGAATGAACGCATCCAGCATGAACCAGATGGTCAAATCGTCCAGGCTTAAGTATTCATCCAACCCAATCACTTCCGATTTGGCAAGGCGCAAAAGCACCGGATTCAGTGGCAGATTGGCTCCATCCCGCGCTTGCAGCATTATCTTTTGGAGGAAGTTCTTGAGCATTAACTCAGCGGCACGAACAGTGTGATACCAATACAAGTGGCGGTACATGTAGTGGCGTCCCAGGATGTAGGACTCGACGACACTAAGACCTCGTGTTGCGTCAAACGCCAAGACGGGGCTGAGTTTGCCGTCGGGCAATTTTCGATCAACCTTCCGAATACTTCGTAAAATCCAAGCTAGATCCAGGTCGCCGTACCTGACGCCAGACATGTGACTATCGCGAAGAAGATAATCGAGCCGGTCTACATCAAGTTCACTGCTGATTACATCAACCACGCTGGCATTTGCATGGCCTTTCATCACGATCTTCGAGACCGTATCTAAGAGCTGTTGGTCTTGGGCAAATACTTTCTGTACTTCGCCATGCGTGTTCAGAATCAGGCCAGACCAGGACTCATGTTTAGCAAGATCCTTCTTCGGCACAAACTCTTTGATAACTTTCTCAAAAAGGTGACTGAATGGTCCATGTCCAATATCGTGACAGAGCGCGGCGATAGGAATTGCCTTCTCATCCAATTTTTCATAGATTCCGGGATGATTTTGAGAAAGCTGCGAAACCAGTTTCTTTGCTAAGTGAAATGCACCAAGGGAGTGCGAAAACCTAGTATGCTCTGCACCAGGGTAGACAAAGTTGGCTAAACCAAGCTGTTTTATTCGCCGCAGCCGTTGGAAAACTTTCGTGTCGATGAGGCGCTGGGTTAACTCGCACTCGATTTCGATGACATCATGCACAGGATCGCGCACGTATTTTGTTGCCACAAACGACTCCTAGCACAAGCGACAGTTTCGCAAAATACAGTATCATCTTTCTCTCAGACCGGCCATTCGATTTTTGCTCTGCCGCACACGATGCATATCGACGGGGCGCCATTGGTATATCCAAAAGATCGTAAGACCTATCTAAAGCCTCTTCAATAGCTAGGAGTCTTCCGCTCCGAGTTGTTGAGCGAAACTTAGAAAGTCTATCTGGGGAACCGGCACTATAAGGCGGGTTGTGCGGTCGGACAGATGCCACTGATATCGGCAAAGTATGCTTTGCTCAGGACCTCGGTAATTCCAAGACAGATTGACGGCAAACGAGCTTTTTGTCGCAACCGTTCCATGGCACAATGTGCCAAGCCATAGCTCGTGAGCTTGAGCGCGAGACCGCTGTTCCGATTCAGCAAATGCGCTGGAATCCTTGCCGACTTGAACAACAGCGTGCTTCGGATGTTCGTCGTTGCGAATGAACTCTCTTGCCATATCGAAGCAATGAAAGAAGAGTAGATGAGGGAACTCGCTGGAAGCTTGAGCCAAGAAGTTGAAACCATTCTTGGCTATGCTTCTTAAGACAGCACTGTCAGCAGTGGCTTCCACGGCTATACGGATTCTTTGCCGGGAGTGTAGTGCCTGTATCTTTGTACGTCCGTCCTCTTGCCTGCAATGTGTTCATAAAGATATTGCGAAAGTGGGTTTCATCAGCGTCCGTCTCGGCGCGAAATCTAATAACCCCTGTTGCGGCACTCAAGGCGGAATCAATTGATTGAAGCTCAGATTCTGTTATCGAAATCCAACTAATGTCAGTTTGCTCGACCAGTGCCTGCGGTATGGCGGAATACTTTAGGTTTGCGCCATCTTCAGATTTCTCGACTGTCATCTTGCCCGCGGTTGCGGTTGCAAATTTCGGACCTGTTTATTTTGTCCTCGTCGTCATCGACGTACCCTTGGGCAATCCAGCCACATAGCGCTATTGCAGTAAAGACTGCACTGGTTTCAAGCGCGGTCATCTTGAAACACAATGAGGCAAGCCCTATTCCAAAGCACGCAAGGCTGATAAAAATTGGCGCAAACGTGGCAGCATAATCATTTCGCTCACATGCCAGTGCTTCCCAGGGCGTAACTGCGGATCCCACACCCACTAACAACGAAAGAATCACTTTTACTAAGTCGGGCGATCCTTTTTCAATTTGAAGAAATCCGAAGGTAACTGAAGTACACCACACTGTCGCAACCAAATAGGGATAGAGATTGATTAGCGACCTTCTACACCCCGCCACTGGAAATTTGTAGTACGGCATCAAAAATAAACCTAATAGCTGCCGGCAGAAGACAAAATTCAGTATCCCCCAACCAAATACTGGCCAGGAGCTGAACAGGGCTAAAATCATTCCGACCCAAAAGCAGAGATCTATTATTTTAGTCGTTACTCCACATACCAAACTAGCAATGGAATAGAACGCCATAGCTGATCGTCCGCGCGCTGATAGTGAGGACATTTCAAGTTCTTGAAGTCCTTGAACCGATTGAACCATGAGGATTACTCCACTTGCCGTTGACGGATCGTACCATCCATGTATTTTTACTACATGATACGGCTAGCATTTGCGACCACGTTTGGTCTCCAATGGCATTTTGGGTGGACTAGACAGTTCCATTTGTGGAACACCATTCGGACCTATTACGCCCAACCAGCCGGATCCCTCTGTGCCGAGCAGACGACACACATTCGTTTGCTAGTAGAACGTAGAACCTAGACTTTATTTGCGAGAGGATGATCCAGGGACAATTACTTTGCCAATGGACTTCGCCTTCCCATTCCACCAGCGCTTGAATTGATGAATTGCGATTCGCGAGACTTTCTGGAGACCGACGACTCTAGCGCCTTTCACTAACTGAGACAAATTCTCTACTCTGTTGGGTTCCGAGAGGGGCCGGTACGCACCCCCAACGGAGACGACCAGCAAGCACCAGGTCGCGGAAAATTCTGCAGAACCCCTGAACCCTGAACAGTATTTCGAAGTTGAAGCTTGTCCCAGTATGGTGATGTCGAACAACCATATTGAATTGCTGCGCAATAAGAACGGACGATTAAAACGTTTGCTATTGTTGAATTCTCCTGAAGGGCCGCCCGTGCCGCCTCATCAACCAAGAATTTGATATCACTTGCTGCGTAGCCAGACAACGACGATGCAAGTGCTCTAAGATCCAAGTCAGCAATTGGTCGATTTCTTAAATGCAGCGATAACATTTCTGTCCGGGCCTCTTCGTCAGGTGGACCCACATAGATTAGCTTATCCATACGCCCTGTACGCCGCACTGCTATGTCAATCTTGTCTGGCTCATTTGTCGCGGCAATGACAAAAATATTTCTTTCTGCACAGGTGCCCAACTGTACGAGAAATTCGTTCACTTCTTCCGCTTTGTATTGCTGGTGAGCCCCCAACGCGGATCGAGAAGGCACCATCGCTTCGAATTCGTCAATGAATATAATAGCGGGCGACATTAAGGCTGCGTCGTCAAAAACTTCCCTGATTTTTATCACTGACTGATGAATGAACATGCCACCGATCTCCGATGGGATGACTTGAACGAAATAGTATCCTAACTCTTCTGCTAGCTGCTTGGCGATGTATGTTTTGCCGCAACCGGGTGGTCCAAATAGGAGCATACCGCTAGGTACAGTAAGTCCATAGCGTTGAAACATATCCGGCTCGCGCAAAGGACTGACCACATCGCGTCGGAGGATCGATTTTAGCCTCTCCATGCCGGCAACCTTTGCCAGGCCACGAATGGAATCATCGGGTGGTAACCAAGCTGGCTGAGAAGACTCATTCTGGAGCGCAGCAAGCAATTCGGCGTGTGTTTTGATGGCAGGAGCATTATCGAGGGACCAGATGCATCGAGCCATAACGTTGGATAGTGCGGTGCTGATGTTCTTAGCCCATCGTCCTAAGGAGATCACATTTTTTGTAGCGTGGCTTTCCTCAGGTTCAATGTCAGCGAGAAGCAAATACAAGAGCTTGCTGATACCACCGATAGCGGCTGTCTCCGCCTCTTCAGTCCAAGGTTTGGCCACTAGCGGAAGTAAGATTCTGGTATGTTTGGTTTTGCACAACCAAATGAGCGACGCATCAAAAGTGGGGCACAATCCCAATGCCTTAGCCTGTTCACACAACTCTACTACATCGAAAAGCAACTCTTGGATTTCTGCGTTAGTCTTATCATTGAGCTCCCCACCACATTCTGGCGCCCAACGCCCGAAAACTCGCACCACCATGCAAACATATGCCCTGTCGTCAGACTGGAATGAATCAACATGCTCTAGCTAGTATGGCAATGGTTGACCGGAACAGCGACCACCACTCTCTATGTCTATCAATTGTCAAACCAGAGTCGGTTGTTGCTAATGGTTCGTAGATTGCCAATAACGTGTATTCGTTCGTCTCTTCCAAAACATAAACGTCTGCAAAATTGTCGCAGTGAAGTGGTCGACTCACGGCGGCAAAATTCTTAATTTTTGTACCGAGCGGTATGAGAGGCCGACGTTTTACGAATGTCTTCAATGTCTTCGTAACCCAGCTTGCATTACCTTTTTGCGATCCGTATCGGCTTCGTCTTTTGGCAGTAATTTCCAGAGTTCACTGACAACTTCCTTCAGTTCTTGCGCCCGACCACGTCGTTGAGCTTCATCCCCTTTTGCCACTAACTCTTTGGCGACCGCTGGGCTTGTGTAGTTCATTCCGCGCAGTTTTTTGAATTGCTCAGACCAGAACCAGTCTTGGCGGAACAATATGCGATAGTGCAGATTGCTGAAGCCTTCAGCTACTTTTCGCAAGCTGCGTTCGTCGTCTTTGTGCTGTGCACGCTCCAATTCGCGATCGAGCACGGAGAGTTCTTTCTTCTCAAGGGTAGTGCCGAAGGATTCTACAAGTTGTTGTGTCTGCGGACGCGTCTCCTGAATCTCTTTTAGTTGGACACTGGTGTTCGCGCGGGTGTTGGCTTTGTTTTCCAGTTTAGCCAGACTGGACCGGATGTCTCTGGCTTCAGATACAATCCGTTGGGCCCGATCAGGATCATAGTCGACCAAGACGCCACTTTGACTTTCAACCTCGGAATCAAGATTCTCAATTTGCTGACGTAGTCTATCCACTTGTGTTATTGCCTCAAAATCGCCGTCATCAAGAATGGCTTCTAGCTCATTCAGTCGGTCGAAATGGCTTTCAATCTGATCCGGCACTTGCTGCGCCAGCTCGGAATAGTCTTCTTCGTCTCGCTGAGGACAGTAGAGATCCTCGGAAAAGTGCGCATTAAGCTTGGGGAGGAATGCGATGACTTGCATGCGGCGAGAGCTATCAATGCTGACGGTTACTTCGATCTCTGAGCCTTCGATAATGGATCGCGACAATTGCTCCCCTTTTATAAGCAGGTTGCCTGCCAGATCGTTAGCTTCAGGATCATTGAGCGCTTCACCAGACCAAATTTTAATTGCGATATAGTCTTCGTGGCGGGGGCGGATCGTCTTATTGGCGCGAAACGTTTTTGTGGCCTCATTTGGCAGGGCGGTCCCTCGCCGGAACATTGGTTCAAGCTCAGTACTACCATCCTGCTTTACGATCTCAGTAGAAATCGTGAATGGCAAGGGAGGCGCGGACATGGTTAAGCCGTGGCGAATCGTCAGCGAGTCGGGCGAGATCGCCAACGTTCGTCCTTGCGGGTCTCTTGCGTGGAGCCAGAATCTGCAGGTCTTTCCTTCGAGCAGTGAAAGCATTAACTCGAAGGTCCCATCTGCACTTGGCGCAATCCAGCCACTCGTCCAATGCCCTGACTCAGCATCTATTCTAATTTCAATTCCGAGATGACAATCGTCAACAATGCGACCATCAACTGGGCATTGCAATGTTGAGCTTACGGATTCGTGAGCCAAAACAATGTTAACGTCTCTAGCGGCTGCGGGTGTTGCTATCTTTTGCGATAACTTCTCAACGCTCGCCGCATGAATTGCCGCGCCTTGCGCAACAATCGTAAGAGGATCAAACGAATGCTCCATTTTTGCATCAAATCGATCCTGTAGTCTCTTTCGAACGATGGGCATCTGCGTGGGCCCGCCGACAAGCAAAATGCGGTCGAGACCGGATTCACTCGTTCGAGCACCATTTATCGCTTCTTCGCAAAGGGCAATGCACTTGTCGAGCAAAGGGGCGCAAAGCTGCTCAAGCTGATGGCGAGAAATTTCAATCTCTCCTTCGATCGAAGTACCTTCTTGGTCTTCGCCAAGGTCAAAGAAACTCACAATTACGGTTTCATTTCTTGTCAGATCAATTTTCGCTTCTTCTGCCTTCAGATATAGTCTTTGGATTAACCCATGATGAACGTCCGGTCGCTGCTTCTTGTCGGGAAGACTGAACTCGTTCTCTAGAACAGGCATCAGAAGTCTCTCTACTATTAGACGGTCA
>JAKFUT010000066.1 GCA_021732565.1 Candidatus Obscuribacterales bacterium | reverse complement strand
AGCTCTACTTGTGAATTTGAAGTCGGGGCTTGTCCCGGGGGCTTTATGTCCTCTTTACTGTTATTTTCGGCAGATTTTACTTGAGGCACACGCAGTTCGGGAATAAAGGCCGTAAGATGCGAGATGCAGCACAGGAAGTATTTAATGGAAGTAACGCTCCAGCCAAAAATCCTTGTTCGATATAAGTCCACCTCGTCGAGGGTTGGACTCATCATTATGATTTCACTCATACCTTTCTGGCTTTTATGGATTCCATGGGTCTCCAGTTGGCTGGGCACTGCTGTCTGGCAAGACATTACCTCCGGCACTATGCCTGATGGCGCGCTACTACTATTGCTTACGTTTTTCGTCGGACTATTTGTCGTTTCAGTCTTAACGGTTTTTGTCTGTCTCCAGAATCGGTTTATTGTTAGCAATGACGGTGTGGTGTTTCCGTTACGCTGCCTGCTTGAACTGGGATTCCGACTAAACCGACAGTGGTCTGAACTCAGTCTTCTGGAGTTCAGGAGAGACAGGAAGCCATCAGTTAATCCTACCGAAATGGTCTGGAGGTTTGGCGGGAGCGGGTTGCTTCCGCTTGAACTTGGTGCATTCACAAAAGAAGACTTGCAGAAACTGCTGATGTCGCTGGAGGCGTACCACCCGGAGCTTCGGATGAATCCACCGGCGGGGCAAGTGCAGCTTGGCATTTCCACTAAAGCGCTGCCTGCTTCGGGCATGTCTTTCACAAAAATCTGGGAAGACGACCTGGCAAGTCGGTTCGGGTCGACGGTATTTGTTCCTCTGGAACCGGGTGACGCCCTTCAAGAAGGAAGCCTGCAAGTTCTAGGGCAAATAGCCTTTGGCGGTCTATCAGCTATTTACCTGGCGAAGAGAAAAAACGGTGACGTTTGTGTTATTAAAGAAGCCGTAGTACCTTCCAGTGCAGATGAGGCGTCGAAAGAAAAGGCGCTGGAACTCTTTCAACGTGAGGCTCAACTGCTGATGGGGTTGACTCATTCGCGGGTGGCAAAGGTGCTCGATCACTTTGTGGAGAAAGGACGACATTACCTTTTACTGGAACACATCGATGGAAAAGACCTTCGTCGTTTTGTGAAAGAGCACGGTGCTCAAAAGGAAGAAATGGTTATGCGCTGGGCGTGCGAGATTCTGGAAGTGCTGGTTTATCTTCACGAGCTGCAACCACCCATCGTTCATAGAGACCTTACTCCAGACAACCTTGTACTGGAGAGAGACGGCAGTGTTACCCTTATCGATTTCGGCGCAGCAAACGAATTTCTTGGTACCGCCACTGGTACACTGGTAGGCAAACAATCTTATATTCCGCCTGAACAGTTTCGAGGGAAAGCTGTACCCCAAAGTGATCTTTATTCGCTGGGAGCAACTCTGCAATTTCTTCTTACAGGAAGAGATCCCGAGCCTTTATCCGAATCACGTCCGCGAGATGTGAATCCGAAGGTATCTCAACCTGTCGACGATTTTGTGGGACGGTTAACGGCAATGGAGTTATGCGAACGCTACGGTACTGCTTCTGAGGCTCTGGCTGCTTGCAAACAGCTTACCGGCACCAAACGTAATGTCACTCACGCTTCTAAAAATGGATAAGCCCGATGGATAACTTAGTTGTAGCCGACGACAATGCATTGCCCGTGCCTGCTGCCAGACCGAAGTCCAAAGTATTTACGGGAGGGGCACTGTCCAGTAGCTTGCTGGACGAACTGGGGATGCCTCGGGCGCATGAGTCGAATTTGCTGACAAATCCGCTCACTTGTGCGCTATACACCATGGTGCTCATTGGTCTTTGCGTTGCTAATTCATATTACTTTGGTTCTGGAAGTCCCGAGTTATCTCTTTATCTCTGGTGGCAGAAGATCAAGCTGCTTTATGACATTGGCGTATCAGGGCCGGCACAGCAAGCGCAACTAGCGTTCTGTGCGTTGACGGCCGGGTACATACTGGTGCGCTGGTTTCGTATGGCGATGGTCTACGGTCGTCATACCAGTGTATGGGTTGCGCTTTTGCCTTTCTTCGTGCTCTCTTTTATTCCGTTTACGGAGCTTCTCAATTCGACAGTCACTTCCGTTGCCGCCTGCGGCGACAGTATCGGGGCTTTGATTAATACAGAGCAACTCGGGCGATCGGCGGGGTTCTTTAGCCGCATGTCGAAATTCTCCGAGAGCCTAACCCCTGCGTTCGCGTTATGCTGGGGCGCAGGCATTCTAATGTTCATGAAAGTGACTTGGAATCCGGCTAAAGCTTTGAGAGTTTTTGACGACGGAATGATCGTAAGCCTGAAAAAGACTGCGGGACTGATAGGTGAGCGATCGCTGCCGTGGCTGGACATCGAAAATGTGGAGATGATCAAACTCGGCGATGAAAAGAAATCGCGAGAGCCGCTGGTTCGCTTTCATTTGAAATCAGGACCGCCTGTCGAATTTACCTGGAAAGAACTGAGCGCAGCCGGTGACCCGGCGGATCTGTTTGCCGCTTTGAAAACTGCCGTGCCCGCCGCCGTGCCCCACAACCTGTTAGGAGCAGAGAGGGCGGCTGATCAGGGTGATTCCTATACCGAGCTGTGGCTGAAGTATTTCACCACGGGGAGTAAGAGGGAGCGCACCGGCCGATTAGAAGATGGTGCCATCTTAGGTGAGGGCAAATATATTATTGCGGGCGAAATTGGTGCGGGCGGACAGGGCACCGCTTACCTTGCTACTCCGGCGGGGACAATTGCCGGGCATGACAGTGTTGTGTTAAAAGAATACATAATGCCCTTGCACCGAGGCGAAGCACTTTTTCAGCAGAGCATGAAGAAATTGGAGCATGAGTCTCAAATCTTGCAACGTATAGATCATCCACATATAGTAAAAATGCTCGATCATTTTGTGGAAGATCATCGCGGCTACCTGGTTCTGGAATATGTTGACGGGAAGCCGCTCAAGCAAATTGTTCAGTTGCAGGGAAAGCAATCTGAGGCACACGTTGTTCAGCTTGCGGTTCAAATATGCGATATTCTTGCTTATCTTCACAAATTAGAACCACCCGTGGTGCACCGGGATTTGACGCCGGATAATTTGATTTTGCAAGAAGATGGAACTGTTAAGTTGGTCGACTTCAATGTGGCACAGCAACTGGAGTCCGCGGCTACCGCCACGGTGGTGGGCAAGCACGCTTTCATACCGCCTGAGCAATTTAGAGGCAAACCATCGCCGCAAAGCGACATCTATGCATTTGGTGGAACGTTGTTCCATCTTTTAACGGGGGGAGATCCAGAACCGCTTTCGTCGTCGCGCCCTCGTTCAGTGGTGCCGACGGTTAGCGAAGAACTTGATCGCATCATAGCTTGTTCTACCGCCCTTGACTGTAATAAGCGGTACGCGAACATTGGCAAAATGAAGGAAGATCTGGAGGCATTGCAGCAAAAGTGCAGTTAGTAATATTCTTTGCTGATGTCCACTGAAGCTAACAATGTGATAAACTGCCAACCTCAAAGACGGTGATCTGACTGATGAATTGGCTTCACAACATATTTGGACGGCACGACTCCTCAGGCAAGGATGATCGAGCCGGAAAAGATCTAAATGCTCTACTCGAAAAGGCCAAAGCGCACGTAGACAAAAATGAGTGGAAGGAGGCTCTGGCTGTTTACACCAGTTGCATCAAGAAGGCACCGACAAGTGCCCTGCCCTATGAACTTCGGGCAGACGCCCATAAGCAGAACTTTGATAACGAGTCTGCACTAGCAGATTACTCCAAAGCAATTTCGCTAAATGGGAAGTTGGCATCTGCTTACCGCAAACGAGCAGCTCTCTATTACGAAGATCTCAAAGTGAACGAGGCGATTGAGGACCTCAATGCAAGTATTGGACTTGAACCAGAAGAAGCCACCCAATACCAACTCAGAAGTTTTTGCTATCTTAGAACCGGGCAAGAAGACAAAGGCGTGATCGACTACAAACAGGCAGTCGAGTTGGAACGTGGAGCAAGTTATTATAGTTCGCGGGCAAGTCAATATGCATTAGAAGGAAACTATGAAATGGCCGTGACAGAATTATCTAGAGCAATTGAATTGGAACCCGAGAATCACCTCTGGTATCAATTTCGAGCACTCTATTACGAGATGCTACAGAAAACGCAGGAGGCGAATGCAGATTATCGAAAGGAGATTGAATGCTTGACGAAGAAACTCCAGGCAAATCCAGAATCCTTCTCTTGTTATTATTCCAGAGGGTCTGCTTATGGCAATTTAGGCGAGCATGACAGCGCCATCGCCGATTACTCCAAGTTAATAGAGGTAACCGGCAGTGATGACGATTACGGTGCAAGGGCCAAACAATACGCGGCAATAGGACAATTCGACAAAGCACTTTCCGATTATTCTAAAGCGATAGAGCTGGACACTGAAGGGAAATCACTTTGGTGGCTGGAAAGAGCAAAGTTCTTTGTTGATAGACAAGAGTACACAAGAGCACTGCAAGACTTTGATCAGGCTGCGCAGAAGAGTCCTGCAGATCACGTGATATGGATATTAAAAGCCAAAGTGAAGCAGAAGATGAATGATTTTGATTTGGCGCTTGCGGATCTCAATCATGCAATAGAGTTAAGTGATTACTGCGTTTGTGATCGGGGCATTGCCTATCTTGAAAATGGAGATATTGAAAAAGCCATTGCGGATTTTGACCAGGCAATTAGCCGTGATGAGGGATTTTCAAACGCATACCTGCATCGAGCCAAAGCATACAAAAAATCGGGTAATATGTTCCAGGCTCAATTGGATTATGACAAGGCTAAGGAATTATACCCGCATCTGCAAGAAGTACTGTAAGAATTGTCATCTCCGCGAAGTTGCCAGGGAAGACGATGGCTTTAAATTCGGCGGGAATTTTCTGCTGTTCTGGTGGCTGGTTCCTGTTGCGTGCCAGTGTTAGTGTACTTCTCTCGATTCTTGGCAAACATTGTATTTACCGCCGCCGCCGTTTTGATTAAGTCATTCAAGAGCTTGTGATCGCTGTCGAGAGGCGATGCGCTCAGTGAAGTGAAAATGGCGCAATTTTTCAGAGCATCGCCGAGGGAAAACTCGAAGACAACTATTTGCATGTTTTCGTCTAGCGGCGTGACCGTTGGCCGTCTGAACTTTATGGACGAGTATTGGATTAGTCTGTCGGCCTGCCCGCGGGTTCCGCGCACCACAATCAGTTCCTCTCCCGGATTGAGGCTGATATGGCGGTTTCCCAGTACCACTCGTACGCTATCTCGTTCGTGATCACTGAGGTTGAGAACTCTCGTGATGCTGTCGGGAAGCGCTGCTACTCCGCTGCTTCGCTCTTTCTGAGGTGCAGTGTCCATGCTATTTGCTCCACCATTGTCGACAACAAAGGCGGCGCCTCTTTTTGCGAACACCTGCGCATGGCAGGTGTCGATTCTGAGTGTTTCGCTATTACACTGAATGAGTGCACAGCCGCATCCGATCCGATAATGCAATTGATCTTGTTCAAATAGTTGCGCTTTGCCGCTCAATTTAATTCCGCGCAGAGCAGCCTTCTCTCCGCCAACAAGTGGACAATACTTTGAGATTTGCCTGGTGGCAATCGATTGGGTGGTGTTCTCGTTCGTGGTAGCGGGTTGATTAGCAAGACAGTCTGGTAGAACGCTGTTGTTGTCAGCGAGTACTTGGGAGTTCAGCATAGACAAAAACACCAGCACCAAGATGATTGCAAATCGCATTTGAGACACTCCAACCCAAACTCAGCGGAACTTTGTTTGATTCAATACTTGACAATATTTGAGAGGTAGGATGAAGTCTAATTAGAGTTGGTTAACCTCGCACGAGACCCTATTGGGGAGGGCTCCGGTAGTCGACGCCTGAGATCTTGTGTGGGCTTGCGAAGGGCGCCATTGAAGGTTACCTCGACGTCTATATGGGAGCTGTTGAAAACGGGTGACCACAAAAGGAGCATTCAGCCGTCCGCATTGATTTAGCGTGCCATTTGAGTAACTGCACTCAGTGAATTCCCGGCTCGTACGAAGAACCGCTGCTTCATTTCCGCCAGGGGAGGGCTTTTCCCAGGTGGGTTTTCACGACCATGCCACAATGACAAATTATATTGATAACTGCCAGGCGTGGCACACTGCGCCACTTCGTGTCTGTTTTCCCGGAGGACGTTTCTTCTTTTGGCATGCTGCATTTATTAAATTGCCACATATCGGATTAAAACTCCCGGAAAACGGTAATATCGCTAATGTACGAAGCGTTTGCTCCTGAAGCTCTTGCACGTCGTGAACGACAAATGGTCGAAACCCTAAAAGCCCTTGGACCGAATGGTTTTATAGAATTTGGACGTCATTATCTTACTGTTGAAAACGGTAGGATTTATCGTTCGGACATGACTCCTGTTGGAATCTTGCATGACGACGGTTTTATGCAAGGGATGGGAGATCCGCTTGGTCCATGGGACGGGCTCAAGACAATTGAGGAACTGCCAGGCGTAACCTTCAAAGGAATCGACAGCCAGGGATTGCAACTGTTGTTGCCTGGAACTTCTCGAGGTCCGACTGGCGGTCTTCTGTACAACAAAACGGTTGGTCTCAATGTAATTTTTGGCCGGATTGCTACCCAGGATCATCGTCGAGTCGGATTCATGGCAGACGATGGCACCATGTACTTGTATGATCAACGGTTTCCCGGCACGTTGCGGAAGTTGGATGAGAACTCTCAACTTGCCACGACATTTCAGGGAATCAAGAGTAATGGAACGCCCTGGCAGCACGAATTTACACGTTCGATTCACCGGGCTGAAAGAACATATTGGGAAAATGAAGTCATGCGATATTTCGAAGATATCAGCCGTGTGAATGACGCTCAGAAAAATTACGTTTTCCATACTATGCGACTTTATGCTCAAACCGGATTGCTTCAGATCGTTCGAAAGAAAGAAGGGGTTGCCGGGCTGGGTAATGTCAAACATGGTGCGGCTGGTGTCACCGGAGTGAGATCTGGAAATGTGACGCTAGATCGAGACGAATTCGAGAATGAAGTTGGCTATTACAAGAGATTTAGCTCCTTCATGATTGTCCCTATTGCGGTTAGACCGTATCAAGAAGTGCGACTGAACCTTGTGGTTGCCCACGAATATGGACACCAGCTGGAGTTTTGCCTTACTAAGGCGATGTGGGAACGAATCGATGAGCTTCACCAAAAGCGAGATCGCATGGCATCGCGATTACATCCATTGCCTGAAGAATTGCAGGGCGGTTCTGAATACTTGCTGCCCCAACATTTGGAAGAACGAATTTTCATTTCTGGTTACAGCCGATCGTCGTGGCATGAATACTGGGCGGAAGCGGTGGGTGCCTTTGCAGTAAAAGAGGGACGTGACGAATTACGAGCTCGAGATCCGGAAGTACACCAGATTTTGTGTGATGTGATATTGCAACCGGAGAAAGTGGTAAGTGTGAATTTGCAAGAGTCTCTGCTCGCCTTGCAAGCAAGCTTGCGGCTTGGAGGCGAATTCCCGCACAATGTCCTGGAGTTGTAAGTTGCAAATCCATGTGGAAAGTTAAGACACCGTATCGCGAGCGTATTCTTGCACTGTGCCTCAGCTTCGCTTTTTTGCCTTTATTATCTAGCTCTGCGGCGACCACGGATCAGCAAAAGCGGGCGCTCAAGCCCATCGATCCAGCCGAAGCCAAGTATGGCGAACTGGCACCGCCGCCACCACCACCTTCACCACCACCACCGTTGCCTGCCACCCCGGTGGTGGGACAGCCGATAAGCTCAGGGTCTAAGCGCACGTTCTCTAACCCGAATCCGGGAGGCGCCGGGCTCGAAAATATGATACCGGAATTTGGTAAGCCGCTTCCCTCAGTCTCAACCACAGGAAATTATGGCGGACCGGGCTTTGCTGGAGGGCAAGCTCCGTCTGGCGGATCTGGCGACAGGAGTGCCGATGAACAACGGGTAGTGCGCCTCGAGCAAGTTGCATTCGGCAACACTTATCCCGAACATGAAGTTGAAGATAGACTTGATCATCTTGAGACGGAAGTATTTGGAACCAAGAGTACCGGTCAACCGGTTGAGAAGCGCATGAGCGCCCTGGAAGCGAAATTAGGCACCAAAACCGCTTTTGGAGGGCAACCCGCGGCGCGTCCGTCCGGGGGCGGAGGCAGCGGCAGCATGCCACCCCAAGGAGGCGGTGGGTTTGTGCCACCACAAGGTGGTGGGGCACAGGGATCACCTCCTCGGACTGGTGGTGGAAATCCACAAGGTGGAGGCGGGTTCGTGCCACCGCAAGGTGGAGGCGGGTTCGTGCCACCACAAGGTGGAGGCGGATTCGTGCCACCACAAGGTGGAGGCGGATTCGTGCCACCGCAAGGTGGAGGCGGATTCGTGCCACCACAAGGTGGAGGCGGATTCGTGCCACCACAAGGTGGAGGCGGATTCGTGCCACCACAAGGTGGAGGCGGATTTGTGCCACCACAAGGCGGACGAGGGTTCTCTTTGCCGGGCGGAGGTTATCCACCACAGAATGGAGGCGGGTATGCGCCACCACAGAACGGAGGCGGGTATGTGCCACCACAGAACGGAGGCGGGTATGCGCCACCACAGAACGGAGGCGGGTATGTGCCACCACAGAATGGAGGCGGGTATGTGCCACCACAGAGCGGAGGCGGGTATGCGCCACCACAGAGCGGAGGCGGGTATGTGCCACCACAAAGTGGAGGCGGCTATGGGCCTCCGCGGGGAGGAACAGCCTATGTGCCTCCTCAAGGGGGTGGTGGATTTGGTCCGCCTCAGGGAGGCTTTAACAACGGACAGGGTGGTGGATATGTACCACCTCAACAGTCAGGGTATGGACCACCCCAACAAGGATCGGGATATCCTCCTCAGGGCGGCGGATATGGTCCACCGGCAGGCTCCTATGCGCCACCGCCGCAGGGGTATCCGCCGCAACCTCAGCCCGGCTCACCACCAGCTGCCGTGCCGGCGCGCTCCCCACAACCTGCCGGACCGGCGTCTGCAACTGATCAAGTTGTGAATGCCATACCCGAGAAAAAGGGCGCGGGAGACTACTTTGCGCAAATTACTCGATTTGACAATGGCACATGTGCTCGCTGGACATCGTTTCCCGTTCTCATTCACCTTCCCGGCGGATCACCCGACGCGTGGGAAAAGGTATTGGAAGGCGCAGTGTCAAAGTGGAATCAATCTATTCCGGTGCGAGTTGCGTCTGCCACGGAACCAGCTGATGTGGAAATTGCCTGGATCAATCATCTACCGCCGCGACAGCTCGGTCTCACTAATCTGGAAGTTTTCACAGGACGAATGCGCGTTACTGTTTATCTACTGCGTCCCACTTACTATCTACCAAATACTCCAGAGAAAATGCTGGGCCAGGTCGCCCTTCATGAACTGGGCCATGCTCTTGGTCTGTTCGGTCACAGTCTGGACCCGGCAGATCTGATGTTTCCCATTGAAGCACCTGCTGGAAAGGAGCCATTCAAAGCCAGATCCGGCGTAATTACTGCGCGTGACTTGAATACGCTCAAGCGTATTTATCAAACTGTGCCTTTACCAGCCGGATACCAGACTCCTCATCCTTACGGGTGGTCATACCAATCACGCTGAGGTCGGCAAATAGCGAACAATCCAAAACCACCAGTAAAAATCGAAATGGTGGATTCTGTATGGGTTTTCCAACTAATCAGACCTGCTTCCCTTATCCAGGTCCGCGCAGCGGCGGAGCCCGAGCTTATTCGCTCCATCGGCATTGCGATTTCTCTTGTTGAACCTTGGATTTACCATCAGAGCGCCAGCACACCGCGTCAGGCTGCGCTGCGCATTTGAAAAGTTCGAAATGGAACGCTGGAAGGTTTCCTCAATCGAGGGAGACAAATTCAGGATTCATTTTTCGAGAGATAATGCCTTTTTCGAAGGCGCTATCAAAAAGCAGTCTCACCGCAGCTCGGCCCTGATCTCCGTAATCTACAGTCAGTTCGTTCACATACATGCCTACGAACTTATCTGCTTCTTCGTCCTTCAGCCCGCGAGCAAATCGTAAGGCATATTTCAGGGCTTCTTCTCTGTGACTGAGTGCATACTTAATGGATGCTTGGAGCATGATCGTTGCTTTTTTCATGAGGTCGGTGCCGAGATCTTTGCGAACGATATTGCCACCAAGCGGAAGCGGAAGGCCCGTCTCTTGATACCACCACTGGCCAAGATCGACCACTTTCGAGAGGCCTTCTTGCTGATAGGTCAACTGACCTTCGTGGATGATCAAGCCGGCTTCAACTTCGCCATCGCGCACAGCTTCTAGTATGCGATCAAAGGGCATTTCCACCACATTGACGTTCTGTTCGAGCAACCGCAATCCAAGATAGGCTGTAGTCTTTTTCCCCGGGATTGCAATTTGCACGCTCGACAAATCCTTGATGGTCATCGGCTTTCGCGTTACGACCATTGGTCCATAGTTCAGACCCATGCTAGCGCCGCATGGCATAAGTGCATAGGTTGATTCCACGTCTGGATAAGCGGCGAAGGAGATGGCAGATACTTCGTAAACACCACTCAGCGCATCCATATTCAATGACTGAATGTCTTTGAGGACCTGATTAACCTTGATGCCGTATGTATTTACCTGTTCGCTGGCCAGTCCGTAAAACATAAAGGCGTCGTCGGAATCAGGGCTGTGAGCAATCGTAATTTCTTTGACGGCGGTAACCATTAGAATTCCTCCTGGTCAGGTCTAGGCTCGGTGAGACATTGATCAGCAGAGTGTGAAGTCCGCCCTCATTGCCCGATAAGGCATCTCAGCTGGATGATTGTCGCGCAAGTTCGGGTCCTTCACCTGAAGGACGGGTAATCTGCCGAAATATCTTGACGAATCTGATCGAATGGAAGATCCCCGGCGGTTCTCTGGCCTGAATCCCGCGAAAAGCTAGCGGGCGGGACTCGCGGTCCCGGGGCCAGCTGCGCCGCGTTAAAAGAGTTTGTGGTCACGGCTATTCTTCTTGTCCACCGGTCCTCGGGCGCTCTTCTTTGTTACTTGTAAATTTTGCAGAACGATCAGCGAAGCTCCTTTGGCATTGTGCTTTAGCTCGTGCGTTGAGCCTGCGCGCCGCTTTGACCTGGCGTCCGAGGCTCACTGGCTGGCAGAAGAGGTTAATTTGCCAGGTGTGTGCAAGTAAAGTACAATGTCAACAGGTTTCTCCTTTCTGGCAGTTGACCGGGAGGTCCACAGATGCGTTCACTCAGACAAACACCATCCGACTTGATGGTTTTCACGTTGAGTAGCGCATTTGTTGCAGGTGTTAAGCATGCTAACCCGGAACCCGATTTTGTATCTGCTTGTGCAAGGATGGAAAAACGCCGGTAAGTATAAAGGCGTTGTTGTTCTTGCGTTCATACTGTTTGCCGGGGCTCAGGCTATTGAGCTGGTAGAACCATATGTAATTGGTTGCCTGATCAATTCAGTGCAAAAACATGTGGAGTCGCATTCCAGTGATTCTGCCGGACTGGCTGCGTCCATCAGTCAATTGTTGTTGCTCTTTATCTCGTGTCAGGTTGGATTCTGGGCTTTCCACGCGCCCGCACGTCTGCTTGAAAGAATCGCGGGATTTCAAATTCGTGCGAACTACCGAACGAATTTATTCTCCGTGGTTACTCGGTTGCCTCTGAAATGGCATAAGGAACACCAATCTGGAGATACGATCGACAAGATCAACAAGGCCTCCACTTCGCTTGGCGATTTCTTTGAGAATACATTTGAAGTCATTTACATGCTTCTCGGATTTTTCGGAAGCCAGCTTATATTGCTATGTTACATGCCTGCTGCGGCTGGAATGGCCATTGGCGCTACCGTCTTGAGTCTCACCACCATAGTGTTGTTCGATCGAGTGCTTTGCTCGAACTATTTGAAGCTGAACAGCTTTTCCAATGTGGTATCGGCGGCTGTTTACGATTACGTAGGCAACATCGTAAGTGTAATAACGTTGCGTCTTGAAGAGCGAGTTACCGCCGAAATGCGCAAGCGAATCTTCAATTCCTATTCCTTGTTTAAGCGAACAAATGCCTTGAATGAAGGCAAGTGGTTCATTACCGGCATGATTACTGCGTTAATGACAGCCACCGTTATGTACTGGTATGTGCACAGCACATTGTTATCGGGCGGAAAGTTGGAGGGGGGAACGCTCTTCACTCTCTTTGAATACCTGCGCCGCATAGGGAGTTGCTTTTTCAATTTTGCCTATGTTTACGGTACGGTGGTCAGCCAGGCCACTGATGTTCGAAGTGCAGAACCACTTGTAGCTGACTTTAAGGCGTTACAGACCACCAGTGCGCAACATGTGTTGCCACAGTCATGGCAGAACGTTTCCATTTCGAGTCTGTTCTTCGCTTATGAAGATGAGGACCATCGGGTTCATCATGTGGACGCTGTCTCCCTTGATCTAAAACGGGGACATAACATCGCTCTTGTGGGTGAGAGTGGTAGCGGAAAAAGCACTCTGCTGTCTCTGTTGAGGGGCGTGCAGACTAGCGATCGCGTTGAAGTGATC
Source organism: Candidatus Obscuribacterales bacterium (assembly GCA_021732565.1). Lineage (GTDB taxonomy): Bacteria > Cyanobacteriota > Vampirovibrionia > Obscuribacterales > Obscuribacteraceae > JAKFUT01. The sequence goes on along the minus strand of JAKFUT010000066.1, from coordinate 10,073 downwards.
TGCGATGGCGACATTCTTCCAGGAAAGTTGCTCCATCTGTCCGGTTGCACCACGCTCATTCCCCAAGACGCCGAACTTTTTGCTGATACGTTGCGTTTTAACATTACGTTCGGCGTAGAGACCAGCGAAGAAGATCTTGATGAAGCCGTTCGCAATGCCTGTTTCGACAGCGTTCTGCTGCGTTTGGCTGATGGACTGGAAACAAATATTGCAGAGAGAGGCGTGAATCTAAGTGGTGGCGAAAAGCAACGGCTTGCTTTGGCTCGCGGAATCTTTTTTGCACGCGATAGCGACATCGTCCTCCTGGATGAGCCAACCAGTAGTCTTGATCAGGTGACGGAAAGAAAGGTTTACGCAAATTTGCTGAAAATCTTCGCAGATAAGTGCGTTGTATCTTCTGTTCACAAGCTACATTTGTTAGATATGTTTGACGAGGTATATGTATTCAGTCAAGGACGATTAATTGAGCGAGGCAGTCCGTTCGACCTCCGAAACAGCGGAGGAGCACTGAGTCAAATGATTGAGAACTCTGTTAATAATTCCGAACTGGTGCTCGCGGAATAATGCTGTGAAGAAAATCGCTAAGGATAGTGAAAGATTTGACAAATAATACTACCCCAAGTCATGTGTGGAGCAGTCTGCATCTTTAACCCGGATGTTCGGAGTGTGCTGACCGGGTAATCTTACCGCGACCATCCCTTCTTTATACCAAAGCCGAGCAATAAAGCCGCGAACGGCTCGGTGCTATAACATTCGTTTTTGACTGGTGCGCTTTAGTTGGCCGCAGGCGCTTGTGATTTCTTCGAAGAACTATCTTGTAGATTCTTTCGACGGTACTGATTCGTCCGTACTTTGCATCGCTTTGTTCACTGGAACAAAACGTTTCTGGATTCGTTCGAAACTTTCTTTCAACTTTCTATTCAGTCTTAGCTTGCGATACTGCTCCACTTCCGCTATTTCGATGTCTCTGCCTTCATTACGAAGAGTAGTCACAGTTTTTGCGTAGCGTTTCAACACGTCTATCATTTCCTCGCTTCGACTCTGCGTGGAATACAAAGATTGCAGATCTTGAAGTCCATCCAGCACCAACGGAGCTCTTTCCCCATAAAGGTGTTGGGTACAGTCCAGCTTCGCGTTGGCCAATTCTTCGGCCCGTTCATACGATTTCTCAAGGCTCAGTCTTTCCACAAGATTTGGAATGTCTTCTAACAACAGCGTTCGAAACAACGGATCAGTTGCCGGAACTTTTTGTTTCTCCACATCAGCCAATGCAGCCTTAAAATACTTGAATGCTTCTGAAATTCGGTCCGCTTGCAGGGAGACCTCTCCTTCCTTTGTTGAGTCTTTCCAGCTTTCTGCTTGAGCGTGGCTCGGCGAGCAGCTCATGGCAAATGCAAGCGACAACACCAGCGCTGGTAGCTTTGACATCTTGACCTCTATAGGCACGCTACGGACGCGTATATCATCGCACAAATTTTCTACCCGCTGTCTGAGTGTTGCTGCCACCACACAAGCCGTTCCTCTAATTCACAGCATCATCGTGCCCACTTGGCGCAAGCGCTGCACAAAAATTTCCTGCTGGCTGAGAAAACTGACCATGTGATTGCGCACTTGCTGGCGACAGGATTTCTCAGGAATGCCAACTTTGTTGCCATGTTTGAGTTCCTGTCCTGACGCAACACCGCCTACGAGCGGAGTACTGTTTGCCACTCGCGCCGGACCACGCTGGCTCGCTCCTTTAACATTGGGTGTTGGATTTCTTGGCCATCGGTCAACTTTCTGACCTGTACAAGAGTAAGTATTGGTAGTTTCCAAATGTTGGAGACATTGTCTATCGACCCGCGGCGCGCAATAAGCTTTCTCAATGTACCCGTTTCAAGAAGGTCATTCAAAACGATACTTACGGTGTCAAATGCGACCGAACCGGACAATACACCCGCTAGACAGGCGTCCAAATTTCTGACCGGACACTGCCCTGAAGCAGTGTCCGGTCTTGCTGTTTGTTGAATGTCCGCAGGGTTGGTGTTGCGCCAACAGGTCCGATCCCTCGGTCCTCCCACTGGGGAATCTGCGATATAGTACGAGCAACTCTTTCACAACTGCTCAGCTTCAGTTAGCGTGAGTGTTGGATTGCGTTTGCTCAGTTCGATCTTATTGTTCGAATCGCGCAGGTGAGTGGTATCACCTTTGGTAGCATCGCGCTCTTGCTGTTCTGTAAGGCGCTCGCTAGACCAAATCAGTTCCCGGCTTATTTGGTTCCGAGCACGAGCTCTTCAACTGAACCAATGGCACCCGGCATGCCTGACGTACGAATTGACGGAGCACCCGGGAGTCTTGTTCCCATGATTTTGCCAAGAGCGCTCTCGATTACGTCTCGGTCGAGGCGTGTGGTTCTTACTATAGTTATAAGATTGTCATGGTCGGCATTGGCCGGCAAAGCTTTGTAGAAGTCCACCACGTCTTCCCAGACGGGCAATGTTATTTGCTGGCGGCTGTTGAATTCAACAATTCGTTTACCATCCATCCAGTGTTCTTTCGATTCTGCACAGTTCAAATCAGCGATTAACCATGCAATATTGGGATCACAGAAGAGATTCTCCGCGATGCTTACCAGGGTTTCGCCTTCGCGAATCAAGCAGGTTGGTCGCACCAACACCTGTGGTTGCTTTTCTTTCTCTTCTTCACTATCAGATTCGTCGCCAACAGTTCTGCTTAGGCTCTCACTTCCTTGCACGCCGGCTCCCCGTTTCTTCTTGTCAGAGCTCTCTGCAGAAAGTCCTGAATGCATAAAGGGATCATCAAATAGAACGAAGTTGCGTTTGGTTTCTGGTGTAGTTTCAGCAAAAATTTCTTCAAAATTGGTCGGCTTCTCGTTGATGAAATTTGCTCGAATACTCTTGTTTCTATCTATTTGTCCTTCCGCTATTGCCATCTGCTGTTTCGGAGCCTGCACCGCATTTAGTGCGCCGCGAGTCTCCAATGCCAGCGCTTTGAAGAATGCGCCTGCTCCCTTCTTATCTAACATCAACTGGTTCTTGTCGAGCTTGGAATACAGCTGCTCAGTAAGCCTGTTGGATTTACCAGACTCAGTGGTTGAACGCAATAGCCCATCCTTGGATAGCCAGAATTTGGAACTGCGCTCTCCTGCCATAACTGGTGTTTTATTGGGTTGAACACCACGTTCAATGGCGGTTTTCTTCCCGCCCTCCCCGGGCTTGGTGCTAGATGGCATGCGGTCTGACGGCAATACCCGCCTGATTCCTCCAGCTGCCAGAACAATAGCCAGACCGATTTCACTTATGAGGTACCGTTTGCCGCCAGTGTAATTCATCTCAGACCGCAACCCGGGCATGCGTGGTTCTAATGAACGCAGGTCCGGACCAGCCAATCCGGATATTTGGACCGGTAACCGAACGGGACGACCGGAAACATCGAGGCCTCGTCCTGTGATGTCGACGGTGCGTCCGGAGATATCGACGTTGCGACCGGTAATGTCGGCTGTGCGTCCGGAGATATCGACGTTGCGACCTGTAATGTCGACGGTGCGTCCGGAGATATCGACGCTGCGACCTGTAATGTCCACTGTCTTTCCTGTCAGGTCACCGCTACGTACTGGTATGTCCCATCCACGTCCGGCGGGATCAATAATTCGGCCACTGCCGTCGATTACACGAGTTCCATCTGCCATTCGCCCGTCTATTTTGACGGTGCGAAGATCGGGGAATTCGCCGGTCCGACCCGTGGGATCAGTGTTTACACGAGAACCTTGTTCGCCGGGCTTAATCGCACCTGTGGTGTCTAATCGTGCCTCAGCAAAACTGCGAAGAATCGCTGCCAATTCCGGCGAAATGCGAGCGGGACCCGGCGCAATCTCTTTCAATGTGTCCCCGGCTGGAGAGAGACCGTCGCCACGGGAACCTGTCAGTCCCGGTAATACCTCAGATCGGCTGCTTGGCAGAGGCGGCAATAGCTCAGCGAACCGAAGGGAAGAGGGCAATCCGGCATCTGTGTTCCGTCCTGAAATTATCGTCCCTGGTTCAAGCGCTCGTGCGCCAGATAATTGGCTGCGGTCCGACAGGGAGACCGTGATGATTTCAAGCTTCCCTGTAATCGGGTTGACTTGCAAAAACCGCCCCGGATCAGGATCACTGGTGTTGCGGAAAAATTGGGACAGCGGAAGCCCTGAGCTTTGAGGCGGCGGAAAAAGCGGCGGTGGCGAGAAGTCGGTACGTCTTCCATCCGTTGTCGGAATGAATTGCGGACCTGTCCCTGAATTGGGAGTGTCCGGGTGACCGGATTTTATCCCCGTAGGTCCGGGTTCAAAAATTGGCCCTTGTTGGGGTTCTCGATTTCGTTCATCGGCTCTTGGAGTAGCTGGCTGCACAGGACTGGTCAAACTAACGGTATTTTTTTCACTTACATGTTGAGGCTCAACGGAGATCCGCGATTCGGGAGGTGAAGTCACGCTTCGGTCCAGGGACGATCGCAATTCCCCTGTGGGCTGAAGACCAGTACGAGTGTCTGAATAAGGAGCGCCATGTTGGCCAGGGGGCGTTCCATCGAAGCGATTTTGATTCGAGTCTGTTGCAGGACGCAGTGTATCGTTGGGCGAATTGGCGTGAGGGACGGCGCCTGCATCGGCTGGCCGTGCACCGGTTGTGAGTGGATCTCCGGCGACGCGGCCTGGTCCCTGATTGCCCGCGCGGTCAGCTGTAATTGAATCGGTGGTGCGACTATCAATTTGCCTGGGTGGACCTGCCTCGGCAGCAGGGGAACCACTTTGCGGGGTGTTTTGAGTACTTTGTGAACCGGTTTGCGCACGGTTTTCCACCGGCGCTGATTCAGGTTTTGCCACTTCTTTAGCTTGTAGCTTAAGCTCTGTGGCCGGGTAGTTGGCATCAACGAATCTAGTGCCTGTTGATTCGGGCAGAGGCTTGAAGTCTGGTGATGGTGATGGTTTGGAGTCCAGGTTCGGTCTGTATTCCGCCGCTGGTTTGTATAAGGTATCGACGGAGTTGGAAGCAGGTTTCGTCTGTGGTGGTTCGTTGCTCGAGGCTGACCGGTAGTCATCTTTAACGACAGGCGTCGATTTTGATTCCGGTTTTGAGTCAGGACCGGCGCTATAGGGGTTATAGTCGCCCCCTCTCCCGGAGGCTGCTTCGCCGGGATATGATGCCGCAGGTTTTCCTGGAGTGACATCTGCCGGAGATCCCGGACCTTTTGCGCTGGAGGACGAGTCGCCACCAGGTCCTTTCCCTGTGGAATCAGTCGGTTGTCCGGCTTTGCCTATGCCAGCTGCCGGGTCGGCGGTACGATCGCGAGAGTGATCATCCAACACTAATCCGAACCAGCCGGAATTCCTGGCGGTCGGTTCCGGAGATGATTCTCTACGACTGGCTGGAGCGTCGGACGTGGAAGGCTTTTCGGCTTCTTTGGTGTGACCGGCGACGGTGCTGATGATGGAAACTAGCGGTGCTGTTAGCGTGGCGGTGGTGGCGCTCGCCATCTCCATCAGGGTATTGCCAGAATGACGGGGTTCCGCTTCTTTGGACTGACGATCGTTAGAATTGACGAGGGGAACCAGGGAATTCACCACGTGATTGCTCACTGTCGTGGCTGCGGATGCGAGGTTTTGCCATGTTATTTCATCGGATGACGGTTTTGACGGTGCATCCGGTTTCTCCGAGGCTTTTCCAGGGAGCCGGAAGTCTTCCTTGTCGCGGTAAGCGGTTTCCGGTGTGGCAGCGGAATAGTGCCCGGGCGGGGTTGAAAGGTCAATTCCCAATAGAGAATCTATTTTGGACTTTTCCCGATTTTCTTCTGCGGGTTTGTTGGTGGCATGAGGTGAATCCTCACGCTCCACGCGGGAAGAAGGGCGGGTCTCTTCCCTGTCACGGTAAGTGGTTTCCGGTGTGGCAGCGGAATAGTGCCCGGGCGGGGAGGAAAGATCAATTCCCAATAGAGAATCTAGCTTTGGTTTTTCCCGAGTTTCTTCCGGTTTCCCGGTAAAGTGAGGTGAATCTTCCCGTTCCACCCTGGCGGGCGGGCGGAACTCACTGTGGTAAGTCTCAGGTGCGGCAGCGGAAAAGTGGCCGGAGGCTGTAGAAAGGCCAATCCCCAATATAGAATCTAATTTTGGCTTTTCCCTAACGGATTCGTCTTCCTGTTTTGCAGACGGGTGAGAGGAATCCTCTCGTTCTGCGCGGGATTCCCCATGGTTAAGCCGGTAGGGGACCTCAGCGGGAGCGGAAAAGTGTCCAGCAGGTGTGGAAAGGTCAATCCCAAGTATAGAGTCTAGTTTTGGTTTAGCCACTGCCTGTTTAGCATGAACCGAATCCTCGCGTTCCGGCCTGGCGGGGCGAGAATCCGTCCGGAAGGAAGTTTCCGGTCCAGCCGCAAAATAGTGCCCAAGGGGGGTGGAAAGGTCAATTCCCAAGAAAGAGTCTGATTTTGGTTTTTCTGGTCTCTCTTGCGGTTGGTCCACGGGCGATCGTGATTCAGCGGTTTCTTTTGACAGTGAATCAAGAACCTCGTGGGTTAATGCCGATGCGGCGGCGGTAATACTTTGCCACGCGAACGTTTCCTCAGAGTGAGCCTTCAAGCGGGATAAGATTGTCTTTTCTGTAGAAGTAGGCACTTCACGCTGCTCATCTTGCGGGGCCAAATCGGATTTCTCCCGTTTTGGCTCCGGTTTCTGCGATTGGGGCAATTCAAGCTCGGCTTTTATTGGAGCGCTTGTGTTTGCAGGCTTATCGGTTGCCTTTTCCGATGAAGAGCTCTCTCCATCTGTAGTCTTGACCGATTTCTCCTGTTCGATGGCTGATGTCTTGCCCTCAGCCAAGTAGGGATTCTTAAGTTCAAGTTTTGTCGTGTCCTTCCTGGCCGGGCGGACCTGACCGCCAATGGAATCGAGGTACGAATAAGCACCCCTGGCAACCGATTCCCAGATCTTTGTTCGATCAGGGTTAGTGGTGGAGGCCGACGGTAACTTGTCCGACCCGCCAGAATCTGGCGGCGCACTCAGCTTCTCCGCGGTTTCCAAATCTAAAGATAAGTCAGTGGACGAAGATTCTTTCTCTTCTTCCAACAAACGGCGTTCCGCCATGGCCTTGACGCCCCCAGATACCCAATATGTCAAGACCAGCCCACTAGATAATACACCAGGGGGGTAGTAATTCGACAGACATTTAATGTGTTGGCAATGTGTTTTTATACAGTGTCATTTGTGTGCTTCGTGCAGTGTCGACTGCTATTGATTGCAGATCTTGCAAATTCAATTGCATGACAAATATCAATTTTTTATCGCTTCTGGCACGATAACCGCCCGTTACTTTGCTTGCATTACGCCTTGCAATTTGTGTTTCCCCGCATGGGGGCTTCGATGGCTGCTAATCCTGGTCTTGAGTGAATCAAGCGATATGCTCACTGTCCGATTCTGGCGCTTCGGTTTCCGAACCCGATTTCTGGCAGCTTCAAAACACGCACAATTGGTTGTTGCCGGTTGAAATGGTCTGCAGAGGCTTATCCGGGCCGAGCGTCATTCGCGATGGCGGAAGGAGCCAATGTGGCAATCGAACTGGTTTACACGGGTTTCGTCATTCGGGAACGATGTCTGAAATGAATGTCCAACTTTGGAGTGATTGCCCCAAAAGGAGATGTCGCAATTGCAACATCTTTACACAAATCGCAACAAAGGAGACTTGACCGAGGTGGAAAACCACACTGTCATCAAGCTTCCCGGGGAGCCCATGTGGTTATCACCATTAGCTCTTTTAATTCAACCCTTTACAATCGTCGTTCGACAAAGTTTCTCAAAACTGACTAATTTGTTTGCAATGGCGGATGCACCACCATCGTGATAGCATCGCTCGATCCTTCTATCGTCGCTAAATCAGCTATATCACTAGTATATCGGACTCAACCAATGGCAAATACAAATCGCACCAATGCAGTTCAAGCTCGAAAGGCCGCTACGTTCGTCAGTGCCGTCTGTCTGGCACTATCAGCGGTTGTTCCTCCCTGTCTTGCAATTGATGCTGTCGATCCCCACACCCCAACGAATACCAGTGGAGCGACCAATGCCAATGGTGCCGCATCTGGTGGCACTACTGTCTATAACGCCGCGTCTGCCAGCAATGGTGGAAACATCGTTGTTAACCCCGGAAATACGTTGGTGGTTGATGTCGGAGGGCTGGCAGGGGGCACGGTTCACTTTAACGACATTACCAACAATGGCACGATATATGCAGTGTCGTCGAATCACGCCATAACTTCTGCTGTCTTTATGGCAAACAATGTGTTTAACAACGCCACAGGTCTGTTCACAACGGTATTGCCAACGGGTGGAATTCCTAACTTCGACACATCATCTCTTGTTGGCAATCTAAGTCTGGTATTGAATGTGGTTAATAACATAGTCAATAACGGTACGATATCCAGTGCCGGAAACCTGGCTATGACTGCCGGTGCCACCATATCTAATACCGCAACAATTAACGCGTTGCAAAATATAAACTTGCAGGCCCTGAACATAATAAATAGCGGGCAAATTGCTTCGCAGCTCGGTTCGCTAACTGCAAATACTGCGAGTTTGAACAACTCAAGCATATTGCAGGCTCTGAACGGCAGCATCTCTATTCAAAATCTTGTAGGAAGCACGCTTTCTGTTAACAATGCACTTGGATCAATTACTGCGCGCGACGCGATTCTATTTCAGACACTCGCTCCGGTGCTTGACGCGTCTGGTGTGTTAAAAGATGCCGGCATCAATTTGAGCGGTGGATCAATTACTGCAAAAAACATTAGCTTTGTCAGCCCCGAGGGGAATATCTCTGCCAGCGCCGAGCACTTGAACGGCGGTGTGAGTGTTAGTGGTTGCACGGCATTCGTGAGCGCGACGGCAGGAGACCTGGTGCTGGATAACGTCGCTCTTACGGGCGACCCGATATTTGCGGCAAACGGCGACCTTGATCTTGGCGGTTTGTTCAACAACCCCTTGGCGATATTTCCCACGTTGGGCGGCGACTTTGTCGGACTGGCCACGCACGATATTAAATCGTCGCGGGCTGGCACGATCAATACAGTCCCACTTCTGCCCACCGGGTACGGCAGCGTAAATCTGGCCGCGGGTGTCAAGTTTACTGTCAGCAACGGACATACTGAAGGCGGAGTTATCTCCAGATCCTGCTTTGATTGTTCAGGTCTCTACAATATAGTCGGGAAAAGTGAGAGTGGTGGCAGCATCAATCTCAGCAATGTAAGCTTCAAAACTGCCGGGCGAGACTTCACTGCCGTTGCATATGGCGGAAAGCAATCAGACGGCAATATAAATCTGGGATCAGTGAACACCGCCGGTGTCTTATACCGCGATGGCGGCAATGTAACGATAACCGCGATCGACGGCATGGTTGCAGTAGGCAGCATTGCTGCATCGGGAGCCGAAGGACTGATCAACGGGGGCAATGGCGGCGTGGTAACCATTTCCGCCGCCCGTGGAATTACCACTAATGATATCATCGCCCGTGGTGGCACGCCCGATTTCGGTTCGGGCGGAAGAGGCGGTGAGGTTCGACTTTCCGTATTGAGCTGCGGTGATATCTCGACCGGCATCATTAATACTTCGGGGGGCAATGGAGCCGCCGGATTGTCTTACGAGGGGAAAGACGGTTCCCGCGGAAGCAATGGAGCTCAAGGCGCTGCTGGAGCTAACGGCGCCAAGGGAAAAGATGGCGTCAGCGAGCCGGATCAAATCAACGGAGCCAATGGAATTGTCGGATCTCCCGGTGGCTCCGGAGGTGACGGCCAGCGCGGCGGCGACGGAGGCAGTGGTCTGAAGGGTGACAGGGGCGGACGAGGCGGCGATGGAGGGGTAATCTCGTTGACGACGAAGGACGGGGGCGTTTCCGTCAACGGCGATCTTATATCTCTCGGTGGCAAAGGAGGGCAGGGTGGTGTCGGTGGCGAGGGCGGTGCCGGAGGTCGTGGTGGCGACGGTGGACATGGCGGTGTCGGCGGTAAAGGTGGTGATGGCGGTCGCGGGGCTAATGCAACTGCTGTAAGAGCCGCCGGTGCAG
>JAKFUT010000125.1:13324-22711 GCA_021732565.1 Candidatus Obscuribacterales bacterium | reverse complement strand
GGCCGGACCTGGTCTTCGGCCTCACCGCGGCAATGAGGCGCCGTGGACCACGGAGAACTTCAAGGCACCGGCGGCAAAGGGTTGCACTCCACAACGCAGAGCTTCTGAGTAATCTGCTACGGTACTGCACGACTTATCGGGTCCGAGATCATCCGCTCAAGTCAATCGCTCAAGTCAATTCACACACAAATCACCAGGACACTTATTCGATCGAATTGGCTGGACGGCCGATTCAATCGAAAGTTCGGCTGTGGTTCAAGAAGACGCCAGGGCCAGCTCTTCCAGTCTTGGATGAACTTCCACCTTCTTGACATATTCTTCGATTTGGGATTCACGCAGTATGCCTTCTTCTGTCACCAGGCCTGCAATCCAATTGAAGGGCACTAGCTCGAACTGGTGATTGAGCACTTTAACCCCCGGGGGCGGTGAGCTCCATGCTTCTTCGCCCGGGCGAACATGATCTTCAAAGGCAAAAAATACATCATCAGGAACGAACTTCTCGGTTCCTGCTAGTGCATACAAGGGAATATTTAGTTCTCGGCAAGCCAGTGCCAGCACCCAGGAGCCGACTTTGTTAACCAGACCGGGACGACCGACACAGTCGACTCCCATGAATGCGGCTCGACAGGTGGGCAATATCAGACCGAGAGAAAGATCAAAGCTGTGAATCACTTCTAGACCACCGGAAGCCAGCATTGTTGCAAGTCTACGCCCTTCCATTCCGGGCCGGGCTTCGGTACAAACTGCTCGGAAGAATTTCTTTTGGCTGCGAGCAGAAAGTAAACTAGACACCACCGTCGAGCTGAACGAATAAGCAAAGACGTTCTCACCTGCCGGCACGAGGTCATACACGAGATCGGCGATTCGCGATGCACTTTCGCAGAGTCTCTTTTCAAACCGGGTGAGCGCCTCACTGCATTGAGTGTGTAATTCTTTGCACGAAGAGACGGAATCGGCGGCATTTAGAACTACGGTTCCCAGGTTATACATGGGAGCCATGGCTGGATGAGCCCGCACGATTGCTCTGGCCGTTTCGGTCAGGAGCTCCCGCGAGTCGGACAGCGATGCAGACTCACATTCGCTAAGCGTGGTGCGAAACACGTTTATGGCCCTGAGGGCCAGCTCAGCGGCACCGGATGCCAGATCGTCGGCAATCTCGGATACCATCTTGTCGACTTCTTCGCTGAGTTTCATTTAATTCGCCCTCTCAACTAAAAACTTCCGCTGGTGCCTTCGAACAAATGTTTCCTGGCAGTGCGCCTCCCGATGGCTCTGTGAAGTGATGAAAACTTCATTTGGCGATTTCCCGGGGATGTGCCGCAATGCACGGTTTGTTGCAAACCATGCTGCTCACTGCCCTAATCGCTTTCATCGTGCAGGACGCAATTTCCTATTAAATATATCGGCTTTTCAACTGAGCAAGTTGTAAGTAAGACTCAATCATATTCTTTTAATAAGACAAAGAACCGGTTGAGAGCGAGGCTCAGAAGTCCGGCGCCGTCTGCGGTGGTCAGACCAAAGACGCAGCCAGGTCTGCTGCAACAACACTGTGTTTATGCAACATCACTTGTTTAGCAGAGTCGGTAAGATGCGACCAGGGCAAAGTTTCTTCGTAAGGAATCTGTCTATAGATGAAGAAATCCGACTTCGGACAATTTGAGCCCGGCTGGCGCCAGGCTTTCTTCCAGGAACCAAGCTTGGCGGTTGACTGTGCCACCTCTATCAGCGTTTGAGATATGCGCCGATCGCCCCGGGAGATGTAAGCTTGCACGTCGCTCCAGTTGTGACTTTCCGGGCGCACATCGATTCCGCATTTCGCCAAATGCTTACGAATCAACTCGATCTTTTCGCCGCTATCACGGTCTCTTCCTGCCCATTGGAAAGGCGTTTGTGCTTTAGGAACGAAAGAGCTGACACCAAATGCGATGCGCAAGCGCTTGTGCTTTTTCTTCAGAAACGTTAGCAATCGAATGGTCTCTTGTAAGTCCCCGGGCGTTTCGCCCGGCAGTCCAACGATGCCGTAGAATTTCACTGCTTCCAATCCGCTCTGCTCGATCAGTTCCGTTCCCTTTATAATTTCGTCTTCAGTCAAATTCTTTTTCATAATTGCGCGCAGCCGCTCTGAGCCCGATTCCAGTGCAATCGTTACGGATTTTTGTCCTAGTTTCCTGAGCATCTCAAGTACAAGCGGGTCGATGGTGTCCATTCTAATCGAAGCGATCGATAACTCAATTTGATCTCCCCCGATTGCCAGCAGTCGTTCCGCAATTTCGCGAAAACGGGGGTGTTCGGTGACGGAAGGACCGAGCAGCCCAATTTTCCTGGTGTGTTGAAGCCCGAGATCTATTTTGTTCATGAGCGTGTCGACATTTGAAGATCGAAACGGCCGGGTCAAATAAGACGCCAGACAAAACCGGCACTCTTGAGGACAGCTGCGTGCAACTTCTACCAGAAACATATTGCTCCAGCTTGAGGCATCGCTGAGGATCACCGAGTGCGCAACATAATCATCAGGAGGCATGAATACAGGTCGAGCCAGCGTTGCGGGGGCTGAGTTGTTCAGAGGAAAGGTTTCAAGCAATGAACCATCTTCGTTGTATTTACAAGCATAGAGCGATGGCACATAGACACCGGGTATGGTGGCAAGCCTCGTGAGCTGTTCTTGGCGAGTCGACAGCCCCTGGCACTCTTTCCATTCAGCAATGAACGCGGGAATGGTTGCCTCTGCGTCGCCGGTCAAAATGACGTCGAAGAAAGCGGCAAAGGGTTCCGGATTTGCCGATAGCACCGGGCCCCCCCCGAACACCAGCGGGCACTTTTCGTCTCGCAGTTCTGCCAAGGGTTCAAGCCCCCGCTGTCGCATAATCTGAAGCACGTTGGCGTAGTCAAGTTCCCACGACAGCGTGAATCCGATTAGGTCGCAAGTGTCCCATCCGTCTTCCACAGCGTCAGTGAAGACTCGATGAACCATGACATTGCTTTGTTGGTCCAGAAGCCACCAGACCAGCTGATAGCCGAGTCCTGCCATTCCTACCGCATAGGTATTGGGATACGCCCACGCCACCTTGATGCAATCGAATGAATTTTTGTGGGGACGTTTAACTAAAAATTTTTCGCCGGAAAACACATCTTGCTCCTGTCACCACCCAAGTGTAGCAGGGCGCTTGGCTTCCAGGTCCGACAGGGGAGATTCTGTACGATACGTTTCGTGATGAGCCCCCGGGGCATCGCGGCGGCCGCTTCGAGCAGATCGATAAGCAGAATAGCAACATTACCGCTAACAGACATGCTCGCAGTGGTTTGCTCAGTAGCCGGCAAACCACTGGTCAAGATTCATCCAGCGGACCAGAAGCGGGAAGCAAGCCGGCCTTTAGCACTATGCCCTTGGACGAGGCGTCCGTCGCGTCCTTTCCGGCAGATGACGGTGCCAGTTGGAGTCTAACTCGGAAAAGAAGCGGTGCGCATCTAGTACGTCGTCGTAGGATATTGGTGAAAGCGTAGACAGTCTCTTTATATCAGACTTGCTCCAGTCAGGCGGATGATCCGGAGGAAGGACATGTTGTTGGCCCCTCATCTTCGGCATAATTTTTTCGGTTGGTTGATTGTTATCGTTACTTACGCCGACCAGGGCAATGCCAAGTGGCTCGCCGCAGGAATTGCACGACACCCGAACAACCATTATGCCTGGTTCTTCTCTTACCAGTTCGACGCCTTCCGCAGAGTATCTACGGCAGCAATGTCGACAAGTTCTCTGTTGAAAATATTCTCGGATGAGCCGAAGACCGTTGCCGTGGTGACTCCCTTCGTGGAAATTGCCGCCGCAAGACTCAAACATTAATGACCGCCAATTCTAGTAAGGTTATGCAGCGACTGTGATACCACTAATGGTTTCACCGAGAAATTTGGCATTTCTGGAAAAGCCCGGGAGTACCCGACGCATTGATTATACTGGAATGATTGTTCCCGGGAAGAGGCCTTTTTAGGAAATCTAATACCTCTACCGGTAATATCAAATGTGATGGCAAATATTTCGCGAATATCTAGTCTGTAACCATAGCTATGATCAGGCGATTGTGGTCCGATAATTCAGTGCCATCTTACTTGCCAAAAAAGACTTCCGATAAAGTAGCACTAAGGATGGTGCTCCGAGATCTTGAAAGCCTGCTTTCAGATCTCGCGATGGCATTCCGGTCGCATTATGCGCCTTTCGTTTTCCGATTTCCCGGAAATGGCTGATTTGTCGTAATTTTGGGATGAGGCTATGGATTGGATCTCGATTGATGATGCCACCAAATATGCAACTATCACCTGTCCGCTTGGAATGCATCGTTCACAACTTTATGAGTCGGTACTAAGGGTGGTGCTACCCCTCGGCACTACGCATGGTGCTTCTCTGATGTGCGATGAAATTTGAGCGGTGCGTCCGGGTCCTTTATTGTTTTATCGAACTGGCGATTTTGCCACCGTATGCGGTATGACCTAGTTGCATGTATCTGCCAACGTGTTAAAGGGTTGCTTGTGATATCCGACGCTGATAGCTCGTGGATACTTTTCTGTACTGGCAGTTTATTGCAGAGCGGTTCGTCTCGCCCGGTAACTTTTTTGCGAGCCAGGCGAGCTTGACGGTATGTAGTCTCCCTCACACGAAAACGGATTTTCAGTTTGCGTCCTGCCAGTTGTCCGCCTCGCCGAGAAGAGGGTCTGGAGGACCTGCTTGGCAGCTCGATTTTGATCGTACGGGCCCGGGCGCCGGCGGGGGTGTCCCTGGCTTAGCAAAATCGAGTTGCACCTCGCGCTGGCCCGGGGAAGCGATGGTTTGCGAATTGCAAAACCGATATCGGTTTCACGAGGACCTGCTTGGCAGCTCGGTTTGTGAGGACGCTGCTTCTCAAGCCCCCGAGATTTGTCCCGGGGGCTTTGCAGATCCGAATCGAGGGGGCGGGGCGAAAACATTACGAGATCGGGATTTGTCCCGGGATACGCGCCCACGACCGGGACGAAAACATTACGAGATCGCAATTTTCCCGAGGGGGTAGGGTGCCCGCGGTTATACTGGCATCGCATATACCACCGTATCGAGGCGACGCCTCGTATGCAGCTCGACAATTGTTTCGGAGAAGATTGCATGTCGCAGATTGAAGAAATTTCCGCTCTTGAGATTCTCGATTCACGTGGTAACCCCACAGTGGAAGTCACCGTTCTTTTGAGTAACGGTGCCGCCGGGCGAGCGGCTGTGCCTTCCGGCGCGTCCACCGGGAGCTTTGAGGCCGTCGAGCTTCGCGACAAAGACAAAGCGCGCTATCTAGGCAAAGGTGTTCTCAAGGCTATTCAAAACATCAACGAGACCATTGCTAAGTCCCTTATCGGGGCCAACGCTATTGAACAAACGTTGATCGACCGTGAACTCCTCTTGCTTGACGGCACGGAAAACAAGAGTAACCTCGGCGCTAACGCCATGCTGGCGGTCAGTTTGGCTGTTGCCAAAGCAGCTGCAGCGTCAGTCGGGATGCCGCTCTTCCGCTATGTCGGCGGTGTATCGGCTTGTGTTCTGCCGGTACCTATGATGAACATTCTCAATGGCGGCAAGCATGCTGAAGAGGGCGTCGACTTCCAGGAATTCATGATCGTTCCGCTGGGAGCAGAGAATTTTGCCGAGAGTTTGCGCTGGGGCACTGAGATCTATCACTGCCTGAAATCCGTGTTGCACTCGAAAGGTTTGTCTACCGGTGTCGGTGACGAGGGTGGCTTTGCTCCGGCACTTAAATCGAACGAAGCGGCGCTGGAACTTATTCTTGGCGCCATTGAACAAGCTGGTTTTAAACCGGGCAAGGAGATTGCCATGGCTCTTGATCCCGCTTCCAGCGAATTTTTTAGCGGTGGTAAGTACAATCTGACTAAAGAAGGTCGCACTCTTACCCGAGAAGAGATGGTGGACTACTACGTGACTCTGTGCGATAAGTATCCGATAGTCAGTATAGAAGATGGCGTGGCCGAAGAAGATTGGGATGCCTGGGAGCTGATGACTGCGAAATTAGGCGAGCGAATTCAGCTTGTGGGAGACGATCTGTTTGTCACAAATACGGCTCGGTTGCAACGGGGAATCGACACTTCGGTGGCCAATGCCATTTTGATCAAACCAAATCAGATTGGAACTTTGACCGAGACGCTAGCCGCGATCAATCTGGCTTTTGAAAATGGATATGCCTGCGTGATGAGCCACCGCTCCGGCGAGACTGAAGATTTCACCATTGCCGATCTAGCCGTTGCGACCAATGTGGGGCAGATTAAGACCGGTGCTCCGTGCCGCTCGGAACGAACTGCAAAATATAATCAGCTGCTGCGTATTGAGCGCGATCTTGGCAAAACCGCTGTATTTCGTGGAGCCCAATCATTTGCTCGGCTTCGCAAGAATGTTAAGGAAACTGTTGCCGCTAAGTAGAAGTATTGCCTGTTTGGACCTTGGACTGTAAGGTCAATTAACGCAAGTTGCTCCCGTTTGTCGGGGATCACTTAGCACCGAATACAGCTCCGTGTACAACAAGAGAAGCGAGCGCTGACTTCGAGTTAAATACAAATGTCCGAACTGGAACTCATCCGTTCGGACATTTGCTTAAGCTCTGAATTGTTAGCGGAACGCAACACTGGCCGAGTCGCTGATTTTAGTTAGTATGGACCGTGTGCAGTAGCGACCGATATATCTTCCATCGATGTATTGATCAATTTCACTGACGGCAACGATCTGGTTATTACCGATCAAGTTATATTGGTCACGCGACCGTGTAGCCCAGGAGCCATTAGTCCGCTCGCCGAAGAAGTAGCTTGTTCGATCAATCATAAAGTTCTCTGGTGAAATCACAGTTATGGCAGATTGCGATTCTCTCCATCCTGGCTGCTGCCATCTGGCGTGGAGGCGACCTTCCTCGGATTTTGCAAATTCCATTGTTGAAACGACTTGCTGTCCTGCTGGAACAGTGGACACCATCGAATCCGTAACCACTGTAACGGATTGCCACGTGCCTTGAAAACGTGACAGCGGATCTTTTTGAATTTGAACTGTTGGTTGTTGCGGTGCTATTGCAACTGCTGCGGCCCGCATCGTTGGTTGTTGCGGTGCTGTCGCCACGGCTGCGGCCTGAAACGGTGTATTGCTCGGGGCTTGTATTTCTTCATTCACATGTCCGTAAAGAAGCGGAGCTGCAGATACGGCAGAGGCACAGAGGATGGCCGCCGTTACGCCCGGGGCGACGGCTTGGATTAGTTTAAAAAGTTTGCCACTCATTGAGGCTGCCATTTAGATTCCTTCCTTTCTATATGCAGATGGACCGGTTTGGTCGCCATGCATGTCAGGTGCCTTCGTCCAGGGGAGGGATTATCTGCTGCGTTGTAAGCCTGCATTTCCCTTGCAAATGGTTCATGCCCTTGGAAACTATTTTCCAACCCCGATTTTCGGATCCACTATTTTTTTTAAGAATTTAACTGGACATTGTCAATGAACTCTGGTTTAGATCTCTTGACAACGAGCCGTTCTTCTCATGTTTGCTTCACACCGAAGCGGGCGGCTAAGACTCGCTGATAAAGCCGTGATACGATCATTACGCCGATGAGGCAGTGTCTGCATGTGATGCTCTTACGGGGCTTGTACTGCGACTTTGCATCTCGCAGCGTGAGGGAGTTTGTGTGTGCGAAAGCGCAAGCAGCATCCTCAACGCTCAAGGAAGGGCACCGCTGCAAAGTGCCATCCTTGGTGGAAGATGGCGCAGGGACCGCGCTAAAGCGTTTTCCGATTTTCGTTGCAATGAGAGGTAAATGAAGTGAGCACTACGGCGACAGCATGTGAAATCAAAGACATTTCGCTTGCACCTGGCGGAAAAGAAAGAATCAATTGGGCTGCAGTCGATATGCCTGTTTTGAAATTGATCCAGCAACGTTTTGAGAAAGAAAAACCCTTTCAGGGAATGCGAATTTCAGCGTGTGCTCATGTGACCACCGAGACAGCCAACCTGGCCATCACACTGAAGGCTGGCGGTGCCGACTGCGTGCTTATTGCATCAAATCCACTCTCCACGCAAGACGATGTTGCTGCTTCTCTGGTGGCTGATCACGGCATCAGTGTCTATGCCATCAAGGGCGAAGATATTCCGACATATCACCGTCACATTCAAAAGGCACTGGATCACAAGCCGCATTTGATTGTTGACGACGGCTCCGACCTTGTCGCTACGATAGTAATTGAACGTAACAAAGATTGCGTCGACATTATCGGCTCCACCGAAGAAACCACCACCGGTATCACGCGATTGGAGTCAATGGAACGTGACGGACAGCTTCCGTTTCCTGCCATGGCTGTGAACAATGCTCAAACCAAACACCTGTTCGATAATCGTTACGGCACGGGTCAGTCGACAATTGATGGTGTTATACGCGCTACGAATCGTTTGTTTGCCGGACGCACCGTAGTTATTCTCGGCTACGGCTGGTGCGGCAAGGGTGCCGCCATGCGGGCCAAGGGGCTGGGCGCAAACGTGGTTGTAACCGAGATCAATCCTATCCGCGCTATCGAAGCCGTTATGGATGGAAATCGGGTAATGCCGATTGATGAGGCTGCGGAGATTGGCGATATATTCATCACGGTTACCGGCAATCGCCACGTAGTTGACGGGCAGCACTTCGCAAAAATGCGCGATGGTGCGATAGTTTGCAATTCTGGACACTTTGATCTGGAACTCAATCTCGATGCTCTGGAAAAACTTGCAACTAACAAGCGTGAAGTGAAGCCGCTGGTCGAAGAGTACACTCTGAAAAACGGCAACAAGGTTCATATTCTCGGGCAGGGTCGATTAGTGAATCTCGCCTGTGCTGAAGGGCACCCCGCCTCTGTTATGGATATGAGTTTTGCCAACCAGGCTCTTTCGTTGGAATATCTCGTGAAGAACAAAGGCCAGCTCGGCCGCGGTCTGCACACATTGCCGGAATCGGTCGATCAGGAAATTGCCAGCCTGAAATTGAAGTCCATGGGTATAAACATCGACAAGTTGACACCCGAAATGGTCGAATACATGAAAGCCTGGAAGACCGGAACGTAATACACGGCTCCTATGCCAATCCTTAAGACCCGCCTGACAGGCTTCGTTGTAGAGCCGAGACACGGCGGGTCTTTCCGGGGAAGAAGCGGATTGCGCTAGTTTTACAGGCTGGTGCGAACCAACGAAATACAAATGGAAGCGAGGCAGATACTCATATTCTGCCTCGCTGTTCTGTTTAATTGAAGCGAGTTGAGCGCGCTCTGGCGCGAAAGGAGCGGCTGGCGCGGACGAGGCGACGGAGGAGCCGCAGGAGCGCTTACAATTGAAGCGAGTTGAGCGCGCTCTGGCGCGAAAGGAGCGGCTG
>JAKFUT010000125.1:0-13314 GCA_021732565.1 Candidatus Obscuribacterales bacterium | reverse complement strand
AATTGAAGCGAGTTGAGCGCGCTCTGGCGCGAAAGGAGCGGCTGGCGCGGACGAGGCGACGGAGGAGCCGCAGGAGCGCTTACAATTGAAGCGAGTTGAGCGCGCTCTGGCGCGAAAGGAGCGGCTGGCGTGGACGAGGCGACGGAGGAGCCGCAGGAGCGCTTACAATTAATGCAGTTTCGAGTCGTATTTGAAACTGCATTTGAAAAAGCTCGTGCGGACACTATTCCGGCGAACAAGTGGCAAGGCGAGAAGCACTATGCGCCTCTAATCTTAAGCGGCTGCGCCAATCCGACCGGGAATTGTAAGCAGCACAGAGAACAAGACTAAAAAGTCTTTGCGCAGTTGGCGGCCGAAGTGATCAAATCTGGCCAATACAAGCGCAAAAATTTCCGGCGGACTAACGGCGCCCAAGTGCGCAAATGGAGGTGACAGAGCTTTTGTATTCTCTTCGACCAATGCCAGGAGCAGTAGAGCGAAGCGGTTTAACTATGGTTGCCGCCGAAGCCATTTCGCTCTAGGAGACGAGCCTTCGAGCGAAATGACAAGAATTAAGACAAAGCACTCCATCACGCACTCGGTTGATTGTGAACCGTGCACGGATGGTAGTTTCACACCAACAAGATGCTAGTTGATCTTCTGGAACATGTAGCCGATACCACGCGCTGTTAAGATCAGATCCGGGTTGGATGAATCATCTTCCAATTTCGATCGCAGCCGACTGATGTGCACGTCGACCACCCGAGTGTCGATGCGATGATCGGGCGGATAGGCCCATACTTGCTGAAGAATTTCGCTTCGAGAAAAGGGCTTGCCTGAATTGGTAACGAGCAGTTCCAACAAACTGAACTCCATACCGGTTAAGCGAATTCTTTCGTTCTTCTTTGTAACCTGTCGCTTGTTCAGGTCTATCTTCAGGTTGCCGATGCTAATTACGTTGGTGGTCTTACTGGTTGAAGCGTCTTGGGTTCGCTCAACCGTTCTGCGAAGCACGGCTTTAATTCGGGCTTCAAGCTCACTCGGGCTGAATGGCTTTACAACATAGTCGTCGGCGCCGATTTCAAGACCTTGAATCCGGTTTGAGACATCTGCTACTGCTGTCAACATGATGATGGGCGTATCTGATGTCTTTCGAATTTCGCGGCAAACTTCATAGCCGTCGAGTTTCGGGAGCATCACGTCGAGTATGACAAGGTCGGGCTGAAATGCGTTGAACTGATCCAGCGCCTCCTGCCCATCTGCCGCCGTCGCTACATTGTAGCCCGCCATTTTGAGACGAGTTTCCAGGATGCGACGAATAGAGGCCTCGTCATCTACGACCAGAATCTTTTCCTGACTGTTTTGTTCAACCACTTCTCGACTTTCTCCTGTTTGCTCCATGCAATCAACCGGCTCCGGGTTAGCATGACAAGCTTTTTCGAATACTGGCGGCCATTGGTCGCTTTATTATTATCACAATTGGCCGAAGCTGTGTTATGTATCCGATAAGACTTTCCAGAGGGTAATTTAAAGCGATCGGGCAGTCATACTGAGGCTCGCCGCTTGTCCTCCGCCTTGTTCGTTGCCAACGGCTACTGTTATTTAAAAAAGAATTGAGGCACCTGAAAGATATGCAGGTTTGCATTCTTCATTTATAAGCCGCACCCCGCACTCAGCTCTTTGGAAGTCCGGCCGCATGGTAAGACCTGGTTCATTGGCGCCGAGGCAGCGGTCGAGGACGAAATGACACTGCCTCGAGATGACTGTTCTCGAAAAATTCTTGCAGTCGGATCCTGTCGAGCTTGCAAGGCAGCACTCGGGACACGTTAATGGAGCCCTATTGATTCTTAGAAGGAGTTAACCGGAGCGGGCGGCGCTTGACTATGCAGCCAGTGGAACGACCTGCAGCATGAGTCGTTGTGGAGAGACGAGCGATGTTCACATCAAAAAAATGATCGTTATTGCTGTTTCTCTTGACACCAAATATGACACCGCATCAGTTGGGGGTTTTCGCGTTGTCAGTCCCTTGACTGACCGATAACCGCCCCATTTACTAATTTGTGCCCACTTTGATCCACTTTCCCTCTATCTCACCTCCAAAAATCTTGTTAGAATCCTGCCACGATATGGGGGGAAGCTGCTACCGTGCTTGACAATACCTGGTGCTTTTGAGGCACCACCGGTGGTTGTTAATACGGGGTTCGCAACATAAAGGAACTTACATTCCGAGTGTCTGAAAACCGGCAGATAGCCTAGATCAATGAGATGGAGATACCGAGGAGCAATCGGACATACATACGAAACGCCACCTCGAAAACACCCGGAGTAAACCGTGTTCGTTCTTCGACTCGCAAAACTAGAAAAGGTTATGTCCAAAAAGAAATTGAGTCATTCTGATCGTCATGCTAAGCTTCATTGGCTGAACGGAATGGTGATCTCCTTATCAAGCACGTAGAGGTAGGAAAGAGGAAGGATTTATATGAACAAGCCCCAGTTGTGCCTATCACTAGCGTTCTCACTTGCACTTCTGCAGGCTAACTTACTACATGCCAACGCTTCTCCGGCCTCACCGGCGATCTGGGAAAAGCTGGCCGGAGTGAAGAGTACCGATGCTCACTCCAAAGTTAGTCAAAAGCCTGTTGTGAAGCAAATTGCCGTCGCGCACAAGGTGCGTCCGGCAGCGCTTGCGGGAACATACAACGCTGCTGGTGTCACCACCAGTGGTGCTAGTGGTCAGGTAATGCTTTTCTTCGGAAAAGACAAAGATGCTACCGGTTCGAAAGCACCGGCTGCAGCTCTGACAATCCACTCTTCCATGCCCGAGCAAGAGCCGGCGCCCGCGGTATCCAGCGAGCCTCAGCCCAAACTCGTGGCTATGGATAACGCAGTGGCGACAGACGCGGCTCCTATTGCCAGCAGCCTTGGCGCTAAGCAATTGTTAGCCCAGTTGGCCCCCGATCAAATCATGTCGGGTGCTGAAACAGCGACAACACCGATTCCCCCTGTGGTGTCGGGAACGGTAGACCTTGAAGAATTCAAGCCGAGCAATACAATCGATTTGAAGGTTTCGCAGTCACGTACATTTAAGCTGCGCAACAAAATTATCAGAACATCTATAAGTGATCCTGCTATCGCCGAACCGGTGGTAGTGGCTGAAAACCAGATGGTTATGCTCGGTAAAGCACCAGGCGGCGCTACCCTGGTAATTTGGGACGACGCCGGTAACTCGGTTGCGCTCGATATCAAAGTCAGCAGAGATTACACACAGCTGCAATCTATGTTGCGTGAAATTGATCCTCGTATCATCGTGAAACCCTTCTCTGTCGGTGGCGCTGATCGCGTTATTCTGATGGGCGATGTAGATCATGCTGAATCCGTCATTCGTTCATTTGCAGTTGCTAATGCCTTCATGGATGACCGTGGTATCAACATCACCGTGGCTAACAGCCGTATTCTCGGGCAGAGGCTCGGTGAACAGGGCGGTAGCACGGGTGGTGGCGCTCAACAAGCCGGTGCTCTATCTGCAATCGGGCAAGTTGATCGTTATACGTTCTTCGGCAACCAGAACAACAACGTAGCCAAAGCGCAAACGATGATCAGCGACGGCGGACGAGTAACCAGTCTCATTCAGATTCGCAAAACACCATTGATCGTGTTGCACACCACGTTCATGGAAATGAACTCTGCTTCGGCTCGTGAACTAGGCCTCCAGCTCGGTATCGGCTTTACCAATCAGAGCTTCGGCTTCAGCATCGGTGGTAACCCGAGTATCAACGCTGCACCAGGCGGATTGCTCGCATCATCACCGGGCATCAACGGTACGTTCGGTACTCAGTTGAACCCGAACAGCCTGCTCCAAAGCGGACTCGGTGGCGCATCGTCAAACAGCAACTTCACGACTTTGGCAAACGTCCTCGGTGGTGGTGCCCCTGGTATCAACATCCTCCAGAATCCAGCCGCCGCCGGTGGATTCCTGAGTCAACCGTTCTTTCAAGCGCCCGGCAAGAACCAATTCTTTGGAGCCAGTACTGCTCCAGTTAACTTCTTGACCAGCGCCGGACTTGGCGCAGCGAGCGCTCTCGGTTTGGGCGTCATCAACGGACCACCCACATTGCTTGCTGGTCAGTCATTGTTTGGTAACCCTGGTGGTGCAACCTTCATCTCCGGCGACCTCGCCAACATGTTCCAGGCTGTATCGAACTTTGCCAGTGGTAACTCATCTAGATGGTCCGTCAACCCGACCGTACAGGGCACCATCGGCTATTCCAGAGCTCGTGTGTTGGCAGAACCGACCCTGGTAACAATCTCCGGCGAAAGAGCTTCGTTCCTCGCTGGTGGTGAAATCCCGATTCTGCAATCTATTGCAACAGCGGGTACTGCTGCTCAGTCGGTTGTGTTTGAACCTTATGGTCTGCGTCTCAACATGATTCCGGTTCTTCTGGAAAACGGCACCATTAATTTGCAAGTATCTCCCGAAGAGCGTCTACTCGACCGAGTTAATGCCTTCACTCTGCCTGCAAACGCTGCTGGTACCGCACCGTCGGTCATCCCGGCGTTCGTGACCAGAAAGTGCCAGACCACCGTTGAATTGAAGCCAGGACAGGAGCTATTTATCTCCGGCTTGGTATCGCAGAACAGCGGTCGTACAGTACAGAAAACACCTATGTTGGGTGAAGTACCGGTACTTGGTGCTCTCTATCGTTCGAAAGCATTCGCCAAGAACGAAAGCGAACTCATCATCGCCGTTCGCCCGGAAGTCATCCTTCCTGGCAGCCCCGGACAACTCAAGATACCTGGCGAACTCAACAAGATGGAAGGTGTACGCGACACCAACATCCTGCAAGTCGAGCCGAGTGTCATCGACGAGTCACAATACAGAAGTGGACTTGTTGAGAAGAGCTTCCAAATACCGAATACTCTTCCAGCTGGTGCACCAATTCCGGACAGCAAATAGTCTGGCAATTGCTCAGGTTATTGAAAGAGAGGCGAAAGCCTCTCTTTCCTTTTGGTCGCTAATTTGCGTGGGTGGCCGGGTCGACTTGTGATGGAAAAGAGGCTATCCCTCGACAGCCCGGGCGTTCAGGTGGTTTGACTTAATCACTGAAATTCGATTTTCCACCGTCCAAAAGTAACTTCGCACTCCCCAGATAGCGACCTTCGTGCTAGCATGTTACTTGACGTAGTACTTAAGGGCAGCAAATCACATGAGACTCGAAGATGAAAATGCGTCATTCCGATTTAATCAAGATGGTCTTCGAAAATTCATGGGCGACCTTGAAGTCGATATCATGGAGCTTGTGTGGAAGAAGGCCGACCCCACGGTGACCGTGAGAGACATATACGAGGTCTTAAGACAGCAGCGGCAAATTGCATACACCACAGTAATGACGACTATGGTTCGGCTGGCCGAGAAGGGCATATTGCGCATTGTCGATAAAGCAGGGCTTGCTAACTGCTACACCCCGGAATTAAGCCGCGACGAGTTCTTACAGACGGTGGTATCACGAGTTCTCGATATATTTTTCGATGAGTTTCCCGATGAATCTAGCCATCATATGAGTCGTCGGCCCGCTCCAAAAGCTGTTCCGAAGAAAACGACGACCCGTAAACGTTGAGGGGTTGCTATCCTTATCGGATCCAGGGCTAGAAACCGTTTAAGGGATCATCTACGCCGCCCTGTTCGTTGAATGTGGATGGCATGCCAGCACGTTTCATAATTTGAGTATATTCAGTCGGCTTTTCGATTTTGAAGCCAGTATTAAACCCGGAGCCCATTATGCTGAGATCAACCTGGCTCGTTCCCTTCGTGATGCTCACCCCGCCATACGGATTCTTGAACGCATCGCCATACTGCTGACGAGTTCCTGGTGGTGTGAATTCCTGGCTGCGCATTTCAGCGGGCATGTTAATGTTGTTGAACTCCGACAGAGGGTTGTTGGTCTCGAGTTCGGAGGGGTTTACAGGAGCTGCGTCCTTGTTCCAGAACGATGGACCGGCACCGGGGGCCCACGTATCCTTCGCTCCGGGTTCAACTCCTCCGTTTCCGAAGTCGCCCGAGCCGGTGGTGTCGTACTTCGTTTGCGCTATTGCTCCGCTGGCAGCCAGGATGAAAGTGCAGGCTACTAAAATTGGTGTCAATAAACGCCGGTTCATAGGATATCCTCTGAATTCAGTTGGTAAGCGCTCGAAGTATGTTCGCGAGTTTGCAGACATAATGCGGCCAGTATGCTGACAAAATCGTAACTCCTGTTGTTGTTCTTGTCAACATTGCGTCCATGGAGTCCAGCAGTCATGATGGCCTGGATTATCATCCGGTCATAGAATAATCCCGAGAGAACCTGCATGGCCTGGATAGCTTGGGCATTTTAACGGGTAAGTCATCTTCTAACAGCGCAAATGTATGACACATAATCATTGCCTTCTCTGAGCGGCAGTACCGGTGTCCACCAACGTTCGATATAACGATCAAGGGCAGGAGTATGATAAGTCATCGGAAGGGCTCTGCAAGCCTTCAGGAGCCTTCCCCTGACCCGGTGGCGGTGCCATGCGTTGTCTTGATTGAAGTGTTGTGAGGGATCGACCCCCTCTTCTACCATATGCGCGGATGTGTCCTGTCGGTGGAGTAATCCAGTACCTTCATCACGAAATTTCCGGCATGATCCCCTTCATCCTCAATCATGACAAGCACTTCGGTCTGTGTCTTCTTCTTTGCTCCGGAACGAGGAGCTAACGCTCGACTGCGCATTCCCTTGTGGCGACCCGGATCATAAATCTTCAGAGACCGACAACATTCTGTCCACGAGGGCAATTTCTACTCGCCGCGGGTTTTTCTAAAAGAGGCGTGATACATTGAGGGGGAAGATTTTCCAGCAATGATCAGGCTAAACGATGACAAGCGAAACGAAGATTGCAGGTGTGTCAAAACATGCACTTGAGTTGTTCATAGTTAGTGTTCTCTCGCTCTATACAGAGCTGTTGCTTATCCGCTACATAGCAGTGGAAGTACATATTTTTGCTTACTTCAAGAATTTGGTTTTGATGGCTTGTTTCCTTGGACTGGGACTTGGTTTTGCCTGGACCGAACACAAATTCGATTGGTTCAGGTGGTGCGGCACGATTTTTCTAGGACTTGTTTGTATTCTTTCAATCGCCCTGGCTCTTCACTGGAACGCCCTTACCTTTGTCAATCCTTTTGACTTCATGCTATTTGGCCTCGGGGGTGGACAAGAAACCGTTCCCACGCTCCTTGAATCAGGCAAGTGTTTACTGATTATGCTCCTGATTTTCGCACTCACCACGTTCACATTTGTGGGCATGGGTCAGGAAATTGGAAAACTTTTTGGAAAATTCGCCCCGCTCAAAGCCTACTCAATAAACGTAGGGGGTGCACTGGCCGGCTCTGGCTTGTTCACCTTGCTTTGTTCGTTTGAGACCCCTCCCGGGGTTTGGATAATTATTGCCGGCTTACTCTTCCTGCTTATAAGCAGACGACCTTCCCATTTTGCCATTCTTGTTTTTGGTTTCGTCCATCTTTTCTTCCTCGTCTCTTTCATCGCCTCAAAACTGTACGGGCCAGACTATGTTGAAACGCTCTGGTCACCATATTACAGAATCGATGTCGTGTCTGCCAGAGCGAAACCGGCAAATGACTCAACTACCGACCGTCAGTGGGGGTGGGATCTCAAAGTAAACTATGACACCTTTCAGAGCATCCTGGATTGCAGCCCGGCAAATCTGAAAAAGTTTGCTCCGGAAGTCCAAAAAGCCATGCTCTCGACCTTTGCACAACCCTATGACAGCCTCGGGATCAAACCAAAATCAGTACTGATTCTGGCA
Organism: Candidatus Obscuribacterales bacterium; assembly: GCA_021732565.1. Taxonomy (GTDB): domain Bacteria; phylum Cyanobacteriota; class Vampirovibrionia; order Obscuribacterales; family Obscuribacteraceae; genus JAKFUT01. The sequence continues at coordinate 5,499 of JAKFUT010000125.1, read as the reverse complement.
AGCGGCAATGGCTGCGATGTTGCTGCAGCCCTACGCAATGGGGCCGAGCTAGTCGATGCTGTAGATATCGACCCGGTTTTGACAGGACTCGGCAAAACTTTGCATCCAGAGAAACCATACCTGGATCCGCGAGTGCATCTTCATGTCATGGACGCCAGAACTTACTTGAAAAATTGCAAGCGAAAATACGACTTAATTGTCTTCGCTTTCCTTGACAGCAACACAGCATTCTCCAGCTTGTCTTCATTGCGAACAGACAACTATGTCTTCACCGTGGACTCTTATAGAGAAGCAATGAATTTATTGAATGACCATGGAATTTTGTACGCCAGTTTCGTTTCCTTCAAAGATTGGCTCTGGAACCGGCATACAAATGCGCTTGCCGTGGCCTCGGGAATGAAGCCGATCGCTTCTCACTCCTTCAACGGAACGGTAGGCGTAGGTACCATGGCCGTCGGTCCGGGCATGAAGGATCTCGACGCCAAGAACATTAAAATGCCAGGTACAGCACGAGAGGTAGATTTGAACAGCGGTGTGCTGCTGGCTACCGATGACTGGCCCTTTCTGTTCTTGCCTTCAAGAGAGCTTTCAGGAACCTATGTTACCCCCATTCTAGTAATTCTCGGATTTGCCGCCCTGCTGATTGGCAAGGAATTGAGAGCAGGAGTAAAGAATCCGTCAAACTGGTTTATGTTCACGCTGGGAATGGGTTTCATGCTTTTGGAAGTACGAGCGATGGCAGATCTTTCCCTGCTCTTCGGCTCCACCTGGTTCGTGAATACCTGCGTTATTTCAGCAGTGCTCGTTATGATTTTGATCGGCAACTACATTGCCGCCAAACTAAAACCAGCTGCGGTCCCGGCTGTAACAGCGGCATTACTGGCCAGTCTTCTTGCAAGTACTCTTTTTAAGCCCTCAGATTTTCTCAGTCTTCCGGAGTCCATCCGTCTTCTTTCAGCGGTGCTGTTGTACCTGTCGCCGGCTGCATTTGCAGCCGTTCTCTTTGCCTTGATATTCAAAACAACGCAAAAAAGTGCAGAGGCCCTGGCGTTCAACATTATTGGTGGTCTGGTGGGCGTGAGCCTTGAATATTTATCGATGCAGTTTGGTGTTCGATTCCTCGGCTGGCTTTCAATAGTCATTTACGCTTCTACTTTGATTTACGGACCGTTGATGAAAAAGACGCAAACAGATTCACAAAGCTCGAGTTCGGCCTGATGTGAGCCACCCGGAGTGGCATCTTTAGTTTTACAGGCAGAAATGAGGAGAGCTTGATGAAGCCGGTGGTTTTTCTTGACAGAGACGGGACACTCAATGAGGAAATAGGCTATATCCGAGATGTCTCACAGTTGGCCCTGATTGAGGGGGCCGGTAAATCGGTCCGCCAGCTCAATGAGGCCGGGGTTGCTGCAGTGCTAATCACCAACCAGACGGGGGCGGCGCGAGGCTATTACAGTGAAGATCACATTCGCCACTTGAATCGTCGGCTGGAGGAGTTGCTGGCCGGGCATGGTGCCAAACTTGACGCTGTTTACTATTGTCCTCATCTTGAGGGGGCGCAATATGAACCGTTGGCGATTAAATGTAATTGCCGAAAGCCGGAAGTCGGATTGGTGGAGAATGCATTGCGAGATTTTCCCGAGTTTAATCGCAGCCTTGCCTATGTTATCGGAGACAAATCCACTGACGTCGAGCTTGCTCATAACTGCGGTGCCAAAGGAGTGCTGGTCAGTACGGGCTACGGCGAAGCGGTAATGAAGGGTGAATACCAGTGGAAGGTTGTACCGGACTATTCGGCAAGCAGTATTGTCCAGGCGGTCGATTGGATACTGGCGGATCTGGCAGATCGCATTCCCGCCCGCGCCTAGGTGTTGAGCGATTTACGGATGTTATTGAGGGGACGGATATCGGTTGTGCGCTTGAAGGAGCTGATATCAGTTGGCTGCTTGAGGGAGCCGATATTTGTGCGCTTTGAGGGAACCGATATCGGTTGTGCGCTTGAGGAAACCGATATCGGTTAACCACTTAGTGGAATCGGCAAATTAGCTGCGATGCCGTGAACGAAGCAGCAAGCTCACTTCCGACAGTAGCGAAGGCATATCGAACGGCTTCGGCATGTAAAGGTCGGCTCCTGACTCCAGGGCCTGCACCTGATCCGGATTCGACGTCACCATTACCACCCAGCAATGATTGAACTCTTCGTCTTCTTTGAATCTTCGGCAAAGGCCCCAGCCATCAATGCGACGATCGGCCAAATTTGACTCCAGTAAAATCAAGTCCGGGTGAATTGATTTTGCCTTGTGCAGTGCGTCATTGGCTGAGCTTGTTACCTCCACCAGATACCCCTCAAGAGAAAGAATCTCTTGCAATAAACATGCCATCGCTCCGTCCGGCTCGACGACCAAAATTGTTGATCGGCTCGAGTGCTCCTTCCATGGGCAGCAGTGGCGCTCAGACGTTCCCTCTTCAAACCACCCGTGTTGGTATTCCTGCTTTGCTCGATAGCGAGCATCGCGAGACGAAGTCAGCACGTCTACGTAGCTTTGGAATCGGCGAGTGCTACTAGATACGATACCAATTGCCAGCGAAATCAAAGGCACCCTTCTACGAATCCCGCCCCGGCCGGTCGAGATCAAATAACCTCGATCCCTAACCTCAGACGGGTAAAAGCGTCGGCTCATCTCGTTGAACTGGCGGTGAATTGTTTCTGCCACCTGTACCCGGCGTTCAACGGAAGTAATTAGCAGAAAATCGTCGGCTTCGATATGCCCGGCGAACTCGATATCGGCAATGGCTGACGCGCAGACCGCTCCCAGTGCTTTAATCAGTTGATCGCCAGCGAGGTCTCCGTAGGTTTCGTTGTACACGCGCAGGTTGTTCAAGTCGATGGACAACGCTGCCCAGGGCTTATCTTGCGAGAGTTGCTGTTCGAGCATTCTGCGAATCATATTCGCTCCTGGCATTTGTGTTAGCGGATGACAGAGTTCTTCCTGCCTGCGCCGCAAATGTGCCAGTATGCGGATAGCCAACTCGCTTCTATTAATGTCCTCGCTAAGCACATCATCGGCTCCGAAGCGGAAACAATTTATTCTTTCGTTGACGTCATTTGAGTGATGCATAAGAACAAGAACCGGTCTCGGGTGCGTTAATGTAGCTCTGATTTGTTGGCAATAAAGCCTGCCGTCGCCGTCTTGCATGCGAGCGGCCATTAAAATTAGATCGGGATGTAAAAACGACAGCAGTTCGTTCGCTTCTTCAAAAGATGTAACCGCATGTACTTTGGCGCCCGTCTTGTCGAGCAACGTTGCGTATTCGGCCACACATTGAGGATCGTGAATAATCAAAATTATCGGGCACGGAAGTATCATGCCAGGGTCAACCCCCTGGCTGCTTGCTGTTCCAGCGTTGCTGCCGGAATTTGCACCGTGAAGGTTGTTGATCCCGGACTGCTGGTAACGCTAATGCTGCCATCAAGAGCGAGCACCAGCGATTTTGTGATGTACAGCCCGAGCCCGGTTCCTTCGGTTTGTCGAGTGAGAGGGTTATCGTGCCGGCTGAATTTATTGAAAATCTGAGGTAGATAATCAGGAGAAATTCCAGCCCCCTGGTCGTTTACTGAAAACTCCACAAACTCAGGTCTCTGGCTCAGAGCGCGGGCGGTAATGGTGACAGTTGTGCCCTGGGGAGAATACTTGATGGCGTTATCGATCAAGTTGGTAAGAATTTGTTCCAGTCGATCGGCATCGGCCCAGACCGGGGGCAAGCCCGGTGGAATCTTTGTGGACAGCTGATGGCGTGCCGATTTGTCTGCCAGGTTTTGACAAACTCGATAAACTGCATCGTCAAGTTGCAATGCGCGTATGGTCAGCTGCATCTTTCGTGACTCCAGCCGTGATACCGCCAGCAAATCTTCCACGAGTCTGGTGAGTCTGTCGGCCTGGTCTTTTATTATTCCGATGTAACGCCTCTGCTGCGACGCATCGAGCCGATCTCCCGCGCGAATAATGGTGTCGGCGAAACCTTTAATGCTTGTTAGCGGAGTTCGTAGTTCATGGCTGACGGTGCTGACAAACTCAGTTTGCGCTTGTTGGACACTTTGTGCTTGCACTATGTAAACAATCGTGAGGTGCGCGTGCTCCGTCGCCGGCGGTTCTGCCGGTACCGCAAGGTGAGCCATGGGCACTATCAGCCCCATGCCGTTGGCACAGAATACCGTTCCGTTTTTTGGCGGCGGTGGATCTCCATTGGCTGCATTATCGCTTTCCGAAGTTTCCACTAGTGTGTCGACATCAATAAACTCTCTGATGTTTCTGTTGATAATGTCGGCTTCCGCTTTGCCAATTAGATGGGCTAGTGCAGGATTGCACCGTAGTACCGTGCCTTCCGGCGAAGTCAGCATCAGACCGTCGGCGCTGCACGCGAAAATCATATTGAAGAGTTGTCCGGTCTTTGAAGTCATGACATTCTTGGAAAGATGAACAGTAATATCCAAGCCCTTTTCAAGAACGTCAAAAAGGAGCTCTCAAGCCTAAGTTAGCATCACCATAGCTTGGTAAACTCCATTACAACCTATCCTTAAGGATTCCAGCCATTCTCTCTTGAATTCCGACCCTCAAGGAGACATCAAGCATCATTCGGCAGGGTGATGGCAAGCAACTGACGGAGGCGTTCAGGAGAGGTCAAGTATAAGTAGCCAAGCAAGGCCTCGAATGCAGTTGCCTTTCTATAACTGGCTTGGCCAGCGCTTCTTGAACCAGATGCCTTGAGATTGCGCGCTCGACGAACAAGATCCTTCTCCTCGTCAGTAAGTTGCGGCACAAGCAAGGCAAGCAACTTGCATTGAATTGCGGCAGATGTGCGGGAAGCTGTCTTGTCATGCATTTGGCGTACATTCACCGAGCGCAGCGTCTCACGTTCTCGTTCATACAACGCAAACACCGCGTCACCCAAATGCGCCAAGATACGCAATGGAATCAGCTTAGCTTCACGTGGAGGAAGAAGATCGCTACCAAAGTACATAGTTCAACGGCAATCGGGTTTGTCTTTATCGGAAGTCTCACCGTCAGCGTTTTTACGCTTCTTGTCCGGACAAGCGCGCATCGAATCCTGCAAAACTTGAAAGAAAAATTGCGGAAGCGAAGAACCCATCCGGCGCAAACGCCAGGGCTCACTAATTAGCCTGTATAGCCACTCCAGGTTCAACTTCTGCATATATTCCGGAGCCCGTTTAACGTGCCCCGTCCACACATCAAAGCTTCCGCCCACGCCAATGAACACTGCATGAGGGAAGTGCGATTGCCACCGATCGATAAAATACTCTTGCTTGGGCACTCCCAGCGCCACCAGAATCAGTTCCGGTTCATCGCCAATCAAGTGATCAACTACTTCTTCCTCTTCATCGAGAGAAAAATAACCATGGTGGCTTGTGACTAGATTGAGCCCCGCAAATCGTTGCGGAAGAATATTTAACAGCCGTTCCAGTACTTCGGGTTTACCACC
>JAKFUT010000127.1 GCA_021732565.1 Candidatus Obscuribacterales bacterium | reverse complement strand
GCATTGTGTCCATTGGTTCAACAGTGACAACGGGGACTTCTGGAATGCTTTCAGCTACTGGTGGCGACCTGACGGTGCGCTCCAACGGATCGGCAGCCGGCGGTATCACATTAGGTGCCAGCGCCACCGTTAACGGCATGACACCATTCACTCTAACGGTAGCCTCTGCACGAGGCGCAACAGTTGGCGCATTGGTGAACAATACCGCGGTTGGTCCCATCAACGTAACGTCCGCCGTGGGTACGCTGCAGTTGAATGGCTCGGTGACTGGACATGGCGATGTAACAATTCGACACAACGGTATCGCAGCTGGTGACCGCATCGTCATCGGTCCATTCATATCAATTCAGGCCCTGGCGCCTTCTGCTCCACAAGGTAACATAATCATTGCCCTCACCAATGGTGCTGTTACTCAAGTGCCAGGAACTCCGCCGACAGGTGGTTCTGTTTCGCAGACACCATCCGGCGGGGGAGTGATTTCCTTCGGTCCCGGACTGTTCACCAACAGCGGTTTTACCTCGCTCATTGCTAAGGGAGCAAACATTACCTTCTTCCGTGATGCTGCGGCCTCAGATGGTGTCAATGCGATACAGTTGAACAGCAATTTCATCTTCGCAGACCCACCCGCCAGCGCACCGCATTTGATACCAACCTCGCTGCCGATGCAGGGGAATACAGTAGCGGTGCCGCAGCTATCTGTGCCTGCACCAATACTGACTGGCGCAGTGCCGCCGGCGTCTGTGCCTGCACCAATACTGACTGGCGCGGTGCCGCCGGCGTCTGTGCCTGCACCAATACTGACTGGCGCCGTGCGGCCGGCGTATGTGCCTACACCAATGCAGACTGGCGCCATGCCGCCGGTGTATGTGCCTGCACCAATGCAGACTAGCGCGTCATCGCGATCTTCTTCTTTTGCGCCTGCGACGCTACTCCAAACTCAAACCGTGGTGCCAAGAGGTGTTGTTTCACTGCCTCAAAGGGATATAAGCGGAGCCGTACTTCGAACCACTGCAGACATAACATCACGTGTTCTTGCAGGTTTTGTATCCAAGAAGACCACCTTCTTTGGCGGAGCCCCCGCCTATGTCAGAGCCGGCAATACATCGGATGTGGTTCAGATGGATGACACAACACTCAGTCTAACCGCGGGCGAAGCAATAATTAGCGCAAACCGACGAATGACGATTCAGGGCGGACTCTACGACGTAACGGTTGCGCCAGGAGCCATTGCTCACATCGTAAAAACCGGCAACCTTCTTAAAGTGCGAAGCTTATACGATTCAGCAGGAAAAGCAATTCAACTGAGCATCGCGGGAAGGAATATTTCACTGGCACCAGGGGAAGAACTAGCGGTTTCCACTGACGAGCAAATTTTGGACGAAGCACTCAAGCAAGACAAAATAGGTCGCAGAGAGTCACATAAATTTATTGTTGCGGATAAGTATGTTGTTGTTCGAAGCGAGCTATCAGTAATAACCTTGATCCAGAAAAGCGGGTTGCTTTGCAATATGTACACCAAAGGTTCGACCGCCGATCGCAATGTGCTTGAACGGGTCATGAAAATGGCCGCGGCGGTTTTCCAGGTTACCGGTAAACGTGGCGCGTACTCTGTGTACGAGCCCTCAAAAGTGCAGGCAAATACTGTATCTCACAGGGCTGCAACTGATCAAAAAGCCAGCTTGTAATTCCAGTATGGAATCATCGGAATATCCCGGCGGTTACCGGCAAGGTTCCGATGGCTAGGTTCCTCCAACAGACGTTTTACGGCTGGCACCGACCATGCCTGAGGCGGTGAGGAAGAATGCGACAGAAGGCAAGAAGTTGAACTCGCTAGGAACGCTTGAGGACAATTTGAGGACAATTTGAGGACATCTCGCGGACAAATCGGTCCGAAGAGATCTTTTCTGATTCACAGACAACGTTTTCGCGTATGATAGACTTAGTCCACGACTTAGTCTATCTTGACGCTGGTAAATCTAACCAACCGTCGCAATCAAAGATGAAAGGCAGTAACCATCAAAGAACACCAACTACTAAAGTAGCTGGGCTGTTGGAACTGTAGCCAGGGGTACAGACATATGGCGATTGAAATCAACATACATGAGGCCAAAACCCATTTTTCCAAACTTCTCAATCGGGTATTGGCCGGAGAGGAGATCATAATTGCCAAAGCCGGGATACCGGTGGCACGTCTGGTGCCAATTAGAAACAGAGTAGATGAGAGAAAACCGGGGAGTGCCAAGGGCAGGATATCGGTTCCAGACACGTTCTTTCAGCCACTCCCGAAAGAGGTCCTGGAAGGCTTCGAAGGTCAGTAAGGTGGCATGCAAGCGTTGTTGGACACACATACCTTCTTGTGGTGGATACTTGACGACGATAGGTTGTCCACCACGGTTCGCGGTATTATTCAGAACAGCGAAAATGTTGTATATTTCAGCGCCGCCAGCGCTTGGGAAATAGCTATCAAGGCACAGCTCGGCAAATTGATCTTGCCTGCTGCGGTAGAGAGTTTCATTCCCGAACAGCTTCAGAAAAACGACTTCACCAGTCTCCCCATCAATCTGAGTCATGCTCTATTGGTAGCGAGCATTCCGGCATTGCACAAAGACCCATTCGATCGAATGTTGGTGGTTCAAAGTATTGTTGAGCGGATTCCAATTCTTACCGCAGATTCGTTGGTTACTCAGTACCCTGTTACTGCAATTTGGTAGCAGCTGATGTAAGCGAACCCTTCGAGCTTAAACTCACATGTCCTGATAACATTTCAGAAAAACTGCGATCCATGACCGGCATCGCCAGAGTCCTCACAATTTCGGCGGCACCTGGAAAATTCGTCCAGGGATCGCGTGGCGAACCGGGTCTGTTGCATGAGGCTTTCGTCAGGAGAGGCGTGCGCAGGTGAATTACTTATTCTTTTCCAGAGCTTGCAAAATTCTTGAGGGGGGCAAGGCAGAAACGGTGTTCACCGCGGCCTTTTCCAGCCCTTTTTTCGATACTTCCCACCAGTCGATCGGGAATTGCTTACCAATGTCTTGCTGCCTGTTCAATTCGATCAACGATCCATTTGTGAGACCCGAAACGCCGGACATTGTCGCCTTGGCATAAAGAGGATTGTTGAAGAAGGCTCCGCCCCGTGCATAACCAATTGGTAGCATCACCGCATGCGATACCACAAGTGTTCCTGCGTCGGTCTTAAGCGCATCTAGTCCGAACACGCTTTCTCCGGTTCTCCGTAGTCCAGCCTTGAGGGAATCCGGCGTGAAGTCTCCTGTTCTTGTTAGATAGGTATTACTGGTTAGACCAACATCGAGGAATCGATCACTCAATCCGAACAACCACCCCTTGGTGGCTGGATTTAACGAAGTGCTATTGAGCTTGTCGAACGTGTAACGAGAAGCCGCGCCTTTTGCCGAGCCGAGAAGAGCATCGACGGCTTGTTTCCCAATGCTGTCCGAGGGATTTGCTTGATCGGCAGCAGAAATGCCCATTAAGCCAACATACGCGGTTTTGGGACCACAGAACAACAAGCCGGTTTTTAGAATGGCGGCTGAATAGGTTCCAAGGTTTTGCTCCAATTGGCGCTGCTTGCGATCTGCATCCTGCCATTGCGTCATACCCTGCGAATCTCCGTTCCTCAGTGCCTGGTCAAACTTGGAACTTGCATCGTCGGCGCCTATGACACGCCGCGAAAGTCGGTAGAGAAATGTAGTGGATAACTTGTAGTAGCTTTGTTCTTTGTCGTGTTGCTCTCTGGATAACAAGTAATCATTGAGGGGCATTATTACTGCTGCAGGATTCTGTTTGCTCGAAGCAAGCAGCAAGTCGGAAGTGCTCAAGCTGACGTTTGGTAGGATGCCTGTGCTGCGCAATGCTCCTGTGGTATTGACGTGATCCTCCAATTCAGGTTCTGATTTTGAGAATTCTTGTGGTTTGCGGGGTTGCGCCTTAGCCATTGCACGCTCCACTGGTTCGTGCAGTTCTAATAGATTTGGCCATTGAGGAGTGTTTCCGCCAAGCTTGTCGGTCGACTTTTCAAATTTTTCCCAATCAGGCATCTTCATGTTCTCCATTGCTTCTGGTAACGCTGCCGCACGAATTATCTTCAGACCTTCTTGTGTGGCGGCGCGCACGCGCTTGTTCGCAGTTGCGACGCCGAGCGAGCACGGCTGGTAACCGCGCTCCATTCGACAATTACAAACCCTTTCTCTCAGGCATCCCTGCGGTGATACCTTTGCTCAGTCCAGGCTTTCGACGATTTCTCCGTGCGATTTGTCCGCACCTGTCGTCACTGCAACAAACAGTTCAATTATCTACACAGGTCTTCATGGAATTTCCCCCATCACTGTCGGCAACAAAGGCTAGTAATTTCTAAGCTAATCGCTACGGACGCTAAACCCTGATGTGCAACCGCTGCAGCAAAATTCGCGTGTCCGGAATTATCAGATAAGATCGGGTTAACGCTTTCGGTTAACGTTCTCACATGTGCTCAGTTGTGCCCGACCCGGGTCGGTACAATTTTCGTCTGAACATGGCAGGACCGACGTGCTATAAGCCATTCTAAGCCACAGCACTCCTCTCATCTGAAACTAGCAATCCGTCTTGGTCACCCGCATGAGAACGTAAAGTACATGTCAAACCGAAATAAGATTCAAGCGGCGGTGAATAGAATCAAAACCTCGCTTAGCCAACATGGTTATGGCTTGAATCTGGCATGAGCGATGCAGAAGGGACTTCAGATGAGTGGATCTGTTTCGCTGCCGGAGAGCAAAATTGGTTCGCTGTCAACGCAAAATCGGGCCGCGTATTCATGTACGAAAAATCCCCCTCAATGTTCATGAAATTGCGGTCAGAATCGATTGCAGAATGGTTAGAACATGATTGGGATTATCTATAACCGGAGCAATTGACGAACCGAGATCATTCACAATACTCCCGTTCGCGCCGGCATGCGAAAGATTCCGTTTAGCCCACTCGATTTCCGTGCACTGAACTATTACCTAGAAATGAAGACACCGATATTTCTCGACGCCGCAGCGTGTTTTAGTACAACAGCTTGATTTTCCCCCATCCCTGACCGGTATGCATAGATAGAAAAATCAGGACAAATTGTTCTAGTTGGATGCAAAGGACACTCACGATGAAGACTAACCCAATTGAGCCCAAGCGTCGGATTCTCGTAAAGCCCCCGGAAGGTTTCAGAAGTTCTCAACCAACCACACCCGGCAAGAAATCCTTCGAGCCCCGAAAGTTCGAATTGGATGCGTGTCTGCAAAAATTGGAATCACAAAAAAGCCAGATTATGATGACCGCTGCAGGTCTCGACCCTTCACTGCCCGTCCGGGGTTTCTCGCGTGAGGAAGCTTATTTCTGGTTCCTTGTTGATGAAGGCATCTATGAAGCCTACCAAGCATATTCACTTGAGTACGCAGCAAACGCCCAGCGCCAATCTAGCATTTTGTCGCAACTTCAACCGGGGGGAACGGTTCATCCGGGAGCGATGTCTGCTCAAATGCAGCAGGCTCATAAAATGCAGGAACCGCATGCGGTTTACACCAAGAAGATGGATGAATTGCTAGATCGATTACGAAACACCGATTTCAGCGCAATCCCGCAAGACCTTCGTCCCCGCTCTCGCACCGCAGTGCAATATGCCGAACCCTGGATTCTCCCTCTGTTCACGTTAATACCACTTCTCGATGTACTGGCTTGTTTGCCACGGACATTTTCTGTAGCAGCCATCGCAGCGTTGATTCCTACACTGGAAGAAGGAGAACGGCACCAGTTAACAAGCTACGTCAAGCAAGAAATCAGCGAAATTGATCACGAGTCAATAGCGTTAGCGTGGCAAACAGGATGGCACAATCAGAAGCTGCCCTCATGTTACGAGCTCGCTGGCATGCTCGACATGCAAGATGAGCTGAGGAACATTGTTAGCCGGTGGAAACCCGAAATCTTCAACCAAATAATCCAGGGCAGGGGAAACATATCGTGGAAATCATTTTATCCGCAGTATACGGTGTGTCTAATAGACGACGCGTTGCTAGTTGAGAAGGAGATGCGACGGCTTGAACTTAGACCAAAAGACGATCTCCAGTGCGCCGCATTAATATGCGCAACCGAAACCCGCTGTCTTGACTTGATTGTGGATGAGATTCTTACCAAAATACACTCATGGGAACACACATATGCATCTGCAATGTATTCCGTACTGGAGAAGGTGGAAACTCTAGAAACGGTTCGGCACATACTGAAAATTTATGCCAAACAAAAAAAGCTACAGCCCAGAGCGCGAAAATGGCTAGAACGTTTTCCGTTCTGGACGGTCAGCGAACTCCTGGCTCTGGCTCAAGACGAAACGGAAGATCTGTCCGGCGTAGCAAAGACATTCCTGTCCGATTTCAGGCACCTGGTCAGCGAGCAGCAGATAGGCGAGGAGTCGATGCAAAAACTGGAGAACCAGTTTGGCAGCACTATTGGCAATTCCGCTACAGCAGTCGTATTGCCTGATCCAGACAACTCACAGGGGGAATCTTGTTCAACCGATCAGTCAGGTCCCGAATGGTTAACCAGTTCATTCCATGGAATGACAAAGAAGTGGGATGTCGCCTGGGCACCGGCGAAAGCCCTCCCCTCTCCTGTCGTGGACGACTTCCGACTCCGCCCCGACCAGACTGAATCGATATTGACCGCACTAAGAGAAAGTACATTTCTCAAGCCGCATCCGCTCATCAAGAATATTAAGCAAAACGCAGACGGAAAGACATCTCAATTTCATCCATTTGTATGGGACTTGTTTGAACGCTGGCTCCGTGAGGGGGCACCAGCTAAAGAGAAGTGGGCAATGATGGCGATTGGTTTTCTGGGTTCCGATGAATCAGCCTTAGCTTTGACACCCTCCATCCGAAAGTGGCCGGGTGAAAATCAGCACGCTAGAGCCGTTCTCGGGTTGGAGTGCTTGAGAGAAATTGGCACAGATACCGCACTCACCTGTATCCATGGCATTGCGGAGAAGGTCAAGTTCAAGGGACTAAAAACCAGTGCCGACGAATGCCTGAAAAACATCGCAAGAAAACGAGGCTTAAGCAGACCGGAGCTCGAAGATAGAATAATTCCGGATTTCGGTTTGGACAACAATGGCAAAAGAGTGTTTAACTTCGGTCCGCGACAGTTCGAGCTAATCATTGGCTCAGATTGCACCATAAGAATCAAGGATCACCAAAACAATCTGCGCCCGGATTTACCGAAACCGAATGCCAAGGATGATCCGGAAAAGAGCAGTGCAGCATTGCAAGCTTGGAAAACACTCAAGTCGCAACTTGCAGCGGCTGCTCAGACCCAAGCACTGAGATTGGAACAGGCAATGGTCACAGGCAGAAGATGGAAGCGTTCCGACTTTGAACGATTCTTGCTCAATCATCCGCTCATGAGCAACTTTGTGCGCGCCCTTGTATGGCAAGCATATTCGGAGACGGGAGAGACTATGTGGACATTCCGAGTCTCAGAAGATAACCTGTACACTAACGTTGAAGACCGTGAGGTGGCCTCCGAGAAGGTCGGATTTGTAAGCATTGCACATCCGCTCGCGTTTGACGATTCAAACAGAGAAGCCTGGCAGCAAGTCCTGGCTGATTACCGATTAATGCCACCATTTGCTCAGCTAAGCCGACCCACATTTAAGCTAGACCAATCCGAAAATCTAGCAACCAAGCTCGATCGCATAAGCGATATTGCTGTTCCCGCCCTATCGATGATTTCCATACTCGAACGGTCTGGTTGGTTGAGAGGTGGTGTAGGCGACAATGGCAGCGTCATGAATTACTACAAACATTTTCCAGCTCTAAATACGACAGCGATAGTGCTTTTTGATCCAGGTTATAGCATCGGAATGATGCAAGAAGCAGAAGATCAGACGGTTGGTGGATGTTTCTTCATTCAAGGGGAAGTAGATAGCCGCTCTTATTATTGGAGTGAACCGCAGGAGGCCATGACGCTACGAGACATTTCCCCCGCTATGATAAGCGAGGTAATCACAGATATGCAGAAGGTCGCTACTAAGGCTTCTGCGTCTAATCCAGTGACTTCGCAGCAGACATCAGGGGCATCGCAGCAGGCACCACAAACGAGCTCGGCAGCCATCGCTGACCGATCGAGGTTGCAACGAGGGGAATACCTGCTAGACCAACAGCGATACGCTGAAGCGTTAGAGCTGGCCGAACAGCTCACTACGTCAGATCCTGGCAATATGGATTTTTGGGAACTTAAAGCTGATGCACTGCTTTATCTCGGTCGCAGCGATGAAGCCATAGAAGCCTACAATAAGTTTTCGCCGGACAGTGTCAACGAGAAAAACATTTGGATGTACAAAGGGGTGGCACTTTACCAGAAAGGTCTCTATGACAAAGCAGTGGAGGCCTACGATAAGGCGCTTTCGACATCCCCATCGAGCGCATGCTACTTTAACAAAATTTTGGCATTGAAACAAAATCGAAATCATCAAGAAGCTCTCGCTTGCTGTGAACAAGCTATTCAGTTTGCTCACAACCGATCGCCAAATAGATTTCCCGATATGTCTTTACAGCAATTACGAGAGAATTATTTCGCATCCGGGAGAAACGAAGACATGTCCAACGAAATCGGCGCCCGCTGCAGATCAATGGAGAGACTTTCTAGCGCCTGGCATATCAAAGGCATTGTACTATTCGATCTTGCATGCTACGAAGAAGCTATTCAAGCATTTGAAGAAGCTGTGAAAGCAGGCACTGACATTTACGATCGCGAACACGATCATTGGAGCTGGCTTGCCGCTTCTGCCGCGAACCTCAAGCGTTATGATTATGCAATTGAATGCTATGAAAAATCCTATTCGGACGAGGCTCGTAAGAAAAAACTGCACTATGAACTACAACTGAAGCGATTCGAAAAGGCTCTTGAATCTGCTACCCGACTTGTACACCAGGACCGGCAGGACAATGAGTCGTGGTGCTCAAAAGGCGAAGCTTTACGAGGCTTAAATCGATTCAAGGACGCCTTGAAGTGCTATGACAAAGCAATCTCAATCGCACCGAAAGAGACTTCAGGGTGGCACGGAAGAGCGATGACATTACACGACCTGGGCAACCACCAGGAAGCGCTGGACTCATGTGACGAGATGATTCGGGAAACTGATGACAAACTTTCCGGATGGAATCTTAAAGGTTATCTCTTTGCAGTTCTTCAGAAAAACACTGAGGCTCTAGTATGCTTCAACAACGCTATTGAAGTTCACCCGGAAATCGGTGTTGCATGGCACAATAAGGCATGTTCGTTGCTAGCCATGAAACGCTTTGAAGAAGCAATTGAAGCCGTCGACAAAGATCTCGAGTCAACCTCACCGCTGAAAGAATCTCTTGTCGTGAAAGCAGTTGCGTTGGAATGCTTGAATCAAGAATACCAAGCGAGAGAAATCATCCGAGAGTCGCCCAAGAGCTTTGAAAGCGTAGCCGATTTCGAACATTGCCTGGGTAGCACCAAACTATCAGCGGGAGCGCCCGCTCAAGCGTTGCAACATCTAAATACTGCCGTTGAATCGGATCCTGAAGATGCAGAGAAATGGTACACCCGCGGCTGTTGTTATTCTATGTTAGGCCGTTACAAAGAAGCGCGAACTGACCTTGCTCAAGCGTGCAAACTCAACAAGAAGTTCAAGACAACCGCCGAATGTGAGCCCTATCTCGAGGGCCTTAGACAGGCGCAAAGTAAATAATCTCGACGACGGGCAGCGATGATATAGATATCATCAATTCATTCGGAGTGGCAGAAGAACCAGATTCTGGAACTTTTTGAAACGAATTCGATTCGACGAGAAAGGCTGGATGCGGATTGCCTCAAGCAACTGGCCTCAAACAGACCGATTAACAGATCCCGCCCTACGGCTGACGCCAATGGTGGTCTGCTGGTGAAGATGTTCGCTTACGGGATGAGCGTTAACGGTCGGTTGAGGATTCGCGACCAGAGTCCTCTACTATTCTCGCAATCCAATTCTTGACCCACTGCTCGAATGCCACCATCTGAGGACCGCAATCTACATGGTAACTCCGTCCTCCCCGATACTTTTCGTAGAATACAAGCTTTCGATTCTTCATGTGCATAACATCGGCACAAGCGCTGTTGTATCGTATTTTGAGGAAATACCCGTGCAGCCGGCCATTCATATAGAAACCGAACCTGGTTAACTGTTCGTTATGATAATCCGCCAGAAACCCTTCACGCTCCGAACCAGCCAACACTTGCCTCTTACCGCAAGTGATCGAAACCAGAGACTTGTTCAACCACGCGCCTATGCTATCTCGCGTGCGCGGTACAAACTGTGTCGGACTAATCAATTGCAAACGAGCCACCTCACCGGAGGGTGAAATTTCGTAGGAATCCCCGGGGAGCATCTCAATTGTCTTCATCGCGGTGGAGAACTGACCGAGAACCACTTTGTAGCGATGGTACCGGGTTATACCAAACCTGCTTAGACTCCTCACAAATTGCTATTCATTGCAACAGCAAAGAACCAACCAGAGAAGCTATCCTCGCCTGGATTTCCATGGCGCGGAAATCCAGGCGAGACATGCGACTGGATTGTGCGCGCCCGCCACCAGAAGGAAGATGGGCAAATAGATATCGACGAGGTTGGAAATCTAACAATAACAGCTTCCGAAAATCGAAAAACCAACTGACGCCATCGTGCGTGTAGTACGCGGCCGGGTATGCGGTTCCGATCTCGTCGACTTCGAAGACCCCTCCCATCTTCGACGCTACAAACCATTCCAGACATGCCTAAAAAGCATTTCTCCGGGCTACTCGCAGAAGAGCTTCCGTACATGAATTGAAAATTGATACTAATTGGTAGCTGAACAGTAGGATATCGACGGCTCGCAGCATCGTCTGCATAGTCAGTTAGACAAGTTCAACCGGGAGAACAAACATGAATCCTAATTCTGTGGGGCATTTTGAAATTTATGCCGACAATCCTCCAAGTCTTGCTGACTTTTACAGCAAACTCTTTGGCTGGGAGATCAAAGAGATGCCGGAAATTGATTACTGGTGGATACAGACAATCGAGACAAACAAAGAGGGTTCTCCCACCAAACCCGGAGCAATTAACGGTGGTATGTTGAAGCGCCCCGAGGGATACAACGGTCATTCGTGGATGAACTATGTAAGCGTCGAGTCAATTGAAACCGCAGTCAGGAATGCCGAAGAACTCGGAGCCAAGCTCATGAAGGGCAAGACGGCCGTACAGGGTATGGGCTGGTTTGCCATGTTAAAGGATCCGCAAGGAAACGAGTTCGCTCTTTGGCAAAGCGATAAAGAAGCTAAGTAAGTCTGGTTGAGCGAGACTTAATTAATCAGTCGAATAACAAGCATTCTTGAATCGCGACAAGATTCCCATATACGCTCTCTGCCTCACGCTTGCTTTCGGCAGTGACATTCACTCGAATGATTTTTTTCAGTGAATTGGCGGGTGAAGCAATTAGTCTATTTCCATAGCCGCTCTCGAATACCGTTTGATGCTCGAAGAGGCTGGGTTGCTTCATGTTATTTGCCGATACCTCAACTTTCCGACAGATTGCTGTTGTGCCATCTTGCGCTTGCAAAACAGTGCTGCGATTATGGAAGAGTAGTGTCACAAGAGGAGCGAATGGTGAATGGCACATCAGAGCAGGAAGCCTGGTGCGGGTTAGGATTCGCATGCTAACTGTCGGCGATCGATACCATGTAGCGTTAGTTGATCCCCTCCCCGGCGGATTAGAGTCCTTGAATCCTGCTCTTCCGGCAGTGGCACCCACGGTCGGAGAGAAAAGATATCAGGATCAGGACACCATGGAGGACACCATAGAGTTGGGTTGGACTCCCTCGATAGAGGGGCGATGGTGGGAGCACCAGAACTTGCGTGATGATCGAGCCGAAGCATTCAGAACATTGTTGAAGGGTGGCACCTATGAGTTCACGCACTTTGTGCGCGCGACAACGCTTGGACGCTTTACTGCACCTGCTGCGGTCGCCGAAGAAATGTACGAACCGGAAACCAGTGGATGTAGCAATAGCGAAACGGTTGTAGTTGAGTAGCATTACTGCGGAATCAGGGACAGAACAGGCGCCATTATGTTGAGAAAACAACTGTTAATAACCTCCCTCTCGGACTCTGACTATACAGAGACGGAATACTCGATGGGAGGCAATGTTCATCGTAGTAAATTCCCGCCGGTGGCCCTGGCAACGATGCTGCAACTACGAGGGTGGCATGCGTTGGTGTTTGCATCCAAAGGTGCTGGTCATGAGCATTATGCAGATTTGCAGAAGGAGTTCGAATGTGCCGGTTTGACCGCAGAGTT
Organism: Candidatus Obscuribacterales bacterium; assembly: GCA_021732565.1. Lineage (GTDB taxonomy): Bacteria > Cyanobacteriota > Vampirovibrionia > Obscuribacterales > Obscuribacteraceae > JAKFUT01. The sequence goes on along the minus strand of JAKFUT010000127.1, from coordinate 10,477 downwards.
CATCGAAATTTCTGTCGCCCGATCGCAATCAGACCACATGTCCATACTTGATCTCATGACTGATCAGATCTGCGACAATAGCGAAGTGATCTTGGACATAACTTATTCGCAGGGACACCTGCCGTTTATTTATCTGGCTGCGCTTAGTTATCTTGTCGGTTTGCGGGCTGTTCAGTTAAGCGGAATTTACCATGGCGTGACGGTCGGAGCTGGATTAGCAGAGCTAATTGAGATCACTGCCTTGTTTGAGTTAACTCAGTGGTATCACGCCATTGCAACCGCGAAGCAGTCGGGCGACCATCGCCCTCTCGTAACTTTGATGGAAAAACAACGTCGTGAACTCTTCAGGCATAAGATCGAAAGCGCTGAGGTCAGCAACACGGTTAGCAGCATGAAAAGCTTGTCCGAGGCACTTGCATCAGGACTGCCTGTGGAGATAGGGATTTACAGTGCGCGAGTTTCGCAAGCATTGATGAACATGGAAAAATCGACTGTACCAACCAGTATTACATTGAAATTTGCTCGCGAAAGGTTTCGTAAGGTCGTTGATCAGTGGGCGATAGCAAACGACCTGCACAAAATGCAAAAGAAAGATGTGAGATTGGACTGGAACGAGCTTTCAAGACAGCTCCATTTGACAGAATGGTTCCTGCAGAAGCAGCAACAGCCCACCGTCGCGATGCTCTTGCGCGAATGGTTCGTCTCGCTGGTTCTCCATTTGCGAGCTGAATCGGCGGACGATTGGCTTACGCACGGCACGAGAGCTTCGGCGGAAAAGTTACTTAACTCTTTGGAGACAGCTTGCCGAAAAATTTACTAAAGCCAGACTTGAGTAAATTGGTATCCAATTGGTCCTCAGTTTCCCAATTAAGAAATAAACTCGCTCATGCGGGGATGACGCTCGATAAGGTAATTACGTCATCAGAAAAGTTTGTCGCAATCATCGAAGATTGCAAACTGCTTCTGTCGAATTGCGAGCAGCTGGCATTGCTCATTCAGGAGTACGAATCTTCTGCTGTGCAAGTGGGCACAACCAATGTTGTTGCCCGCAAGTGGTTGGTGTCAGGAGTCGGAGATTCACCCGGGGCACTTTATACTGCGTTGATCGCGCTCAAACCAGATCGAGTAATTGTGGTTGCCAGTTCAGATTCTGACATAAATATTCCCGCAGTCCTTGTTCTATCGGGAATGGAACCAGATAACGTGTCGATCAAACATATGAAAGACCCGTTTTATGGATTTAACGAACTGGATACACTGTTCACAACTCAGGATTGGTTAGAGTTGGAAGGTGCTTCAGAACTCGTGGTCAACATAACCGGCGGTACCACAGCGATGCAATATGTAATTCACAAGATTGCACAGCGCCTAGAAACGCACGGCGTGCGTATAGTTGCAGCCCTGGATCAACACGGTGCGCAAGAACAACACTCGAATCCGCTCATCGCAGGTGAGTTGGTTGAGGTAAGCAACAGCACCCGCATGGCAGCAGCGGAAAGACAGGAAATGGACCACCACAACTGCCAATAGGTATGCGCACCTTTGACCGGGGTGTGGGGCACTCCCTGGTAGTCCCGGGCACCCCGCGCCGCCAATAATAAAAATGCCAGAAGCGTCGGTGCCTATCCAATCCTGTTTGAAAGAGTGTGTCTGGCAGACCAGGGATCATGCATCAGCGGTCTTACTTAACATCGCACATGCGGTGCAAAATTCTGAATCATGTAAGCCTATCGGTTGAGCATGTCCATTCCAATACGTGTGGCTAGCCCACCAATAATCAAACCGGCTCGCAATTTACCGGGCATAAAATTTCCCATGGTGCCGATGCCACCGACAAGCAACGTCGCATCAGCAGCCAATGCACCGGATAGCCTCAGCCTCTCATAAGAATCCGTCGACTTTAGAAGACTGCCGGTATCTTCTACGCCCCGAACGATTCCAGACACTCCCAAAAGCATTCCTCCGGCGCGCGGAACTGTCATGAGCCCGAATAGACCAGCACCAGCGATGGCATATCCGGGAACTTCCGTAACGGGCATCGGAGACTCGGAGATGGTTATCTGTAAACGACGATCTACAGGATCTTCGCCTTGCAGTCGGTACTCTCTTACTTTTTCGTGCAGCCCGGTAATTTCAATCTTCCCCTTCGGAAGCGACTTTGGCCACTTCCTGTTGTCGAATACTTGAAGCAAGTTTCGCGTGGAAGCCTCGTCATTTACGACCCGCAAGAATTCGGCGTAATTGCTAGATTCGGACTTTCCAGGTTGAGAGTCGCGGAATTCACGAATATCCTCAATTACTTTTGAAAGATCAAGGGCTGAGGAGGACTGCTGCGCTGAATTCAAATCGTCGACTGTTTTGAGTGCTGCCTTTCTTAGTTCAGCGTCCATGATCTCCCCCCAGTGATACACCAACATCCTAAAACCAGGTCCTCCACGTGTCTGTAGTGATATTACGATGCGGTCGTAAATGGCGTGTTAGTTGCGACCCGCAATCATCCAGCGCCCGACCGGCAAACATAAATTAGGGATCGCAATTATCGGCGTTTATAGTTGCTCGAACAGAAGGAACAATCGGCGAGATTTCAACGTTGCTGTCGATGGCAGCAATCGAAGCCATAAGAACTGATGAAGAACACATAAGCGCGGAAGTGTTTTATCAGTCTCCCCGCAGAGGCGTCGCGCATTTGATAGGTGATTTACAGGAAGCATACATCGCATTAAAGCGGCAAATTCCTTGGATTTGGATATCCATATGGAACAAAGGCTTGATCGATCTCTTGCTGTCTTGCTCTTATTTTGCTCCGTACCTCGGCGGCTAGCTGCTTCTCTCCACTATCTCGATAACATCCTAAAATATTGGACAGGAAACGCAAAGCAACTTCATTGGCTCCCAGGTTTCTTTCCGAATAAGACAGCAGCGTTTCATTGAGCTTCAAGAATTCATCCGCCCTCTTTTTCTTGAGTATCTGCAGATTGAAACAATCGTCTCGGCTGTAATGAGCGATTTCCGCAACTTCTGCAAAATTGACTTTTCTTAGCGCACCAGATTGATTTGGCTTCGAGTCTTTCAGAGCGGATTTAACACGCCCTTCTCGGTCGGCAGTCCACGGAACCATAAACAACTTCTTGTTGATGGGCTCGTATTGAAAAACAAGCTGGTCGAATTTCTTCCGATCATTACTGTTGAACTGCGAAGGGAATTTGACGGACGAGCTCCATTGTTTGCAAGGATTACTTGCGCGCAGAAAGATGATCATTCTCTGGCTCAGTTGATCGGGAAATGCGGAATGGATTACATAGGCGGGATGGCCAAGTTTTTGCCCATCGTTGCCGTCAGCTTGCAATCTACGCGCTTCATCAAGGACGATTGCATAAGCTCTTGTATCGCTTGTAAACGTAAAATCTGGTGCTCCAAATGAACCCACAAGAACATCCGTTGCTTGCGCACACATCGATTTATAGTCCAGTTGATCGAGGCGTGCGTTCATTTTTTTGTCATAACCTTGCGATTGGAGCACATTTGCCGGCACCCCGGACTTGTCAGCTGAGATGTACATCTCAACACGCTCGCGATCCTGTGGCGATGCAGGCATCCATTCGAGAGATTTCATCACAGGCTTGTTTGTATCAGGCAAATACAGGATTAAGCTGTCGCCCTCTTTTACAACCTGGCGCGGCGAACGCCGGCCATCCTCAGGGTCTGCGAAATAGCATTCTATGGTGACACACAGCATGTTCGGCAATCTATCGCCCCGATAAAGTCGCTGCATAACTGTTGTTTCAAGCTCACTTGGACTTCCCGAATTGATGTCGCCATTTTTGACAACCTTGAGAATCTTAGCTATCACAATTGCAGCAGAGGGATAACGTTGCAAATCATAGGGATCCGCTCCGCCTCCGGCCTGCGCAGACCACTGACCAAGAGCAAGCACTAGGAAAAAGGACAGAACTAATGCTATGAGTCTAAAATGGTGCATAGGAGCTGCATAATAGGTAGGAATGGCATGTGTCCTCAATAGGTTATTGCACAATGGTCGTAGTGTTAGCGCACGACTGCAACGTGAAAAACCCTGAAGTGCCTCTGAAAAAAAACTGGATACGCTCCACAAGTCTGATCTGAGGCGATCCAGCGATGCCTCCACGTTTCGCGGAATCTCAGCGGAGCAAGTAAGCGAAGCCAAGCTTCGCTGTTCCCGGGGTTATTGATTAGTGCGATACAGTTGAATAACACGGCCGACGTCAATGTTAGACAATCCGCGAGAGATAGCTAAGTTTACGGGAATAATTCCTTCTACCATGATTCGTTGACGCGAGTGATTTTGAAAATACATAACATCGTTGGCATCGGGGGAATGTGCAAGACCGAGAGCGTGACCTAACTCATGTAAGGCACATGCGTGCATCGTATGATTGTCTTGCTTCCCTTGCAGAAAGCGATCGGGCATAGTGGTGGCAAGATATATGTGTGCACTGTTAATGAATCCGCGGGTGTCATAGTAAAGCAGAGTCACACCGTCAGCGGTATCGTGGCCAATTTGCCGGCAGTATTCTAGCCACTCAATTTGAATATCGCTTCCTTCCGGAGCATCAACAAACGTGAATGTCACTGCGCAGTTGCTAGCATCCTGCCATTCCTGACAAGCTTTTTGAACAGCTTGTTGGAAGGTTGGCTTGTAGCGCGGGACACCATCCCCCGGTTTTATATATACCTTCAAAAAGAGGTGGCTCATCGGCCACATCCGATCATCTTCTGTTCCACCCGTATGACGGGCTACATACTTTTTCTTCGGAACGAGATTATCGAGAATGTTACCTGCAGCGGGTTGGCTCACACCACCCAGGTTGAATATTCCAATAACATTTGGCTGGAGGTTCATTCCGGCCAAAGGCGCGTTTGATGCACCACTCTGGTTCCTTTCGTTATATTTCGCAGCTGCAGCATTCACCATGCCTGCCGCAGCATTGACCATCCCGGCGGTGGCATTGGCCATCCCGGCGGCTGCATTCACGATGCCATCGACAGCCTGATTCATGGCGGGATCTCGCTGCGAACCAGTCGACATTCCCTGGTTTATCGGGGCGTACGCCGCACCGTTCCCCACAGCCGGTTGGTTCATTGAGGCATACGGAGTGGCACAGTTAACCACAGCCGGTTGGTTCATCGGGGCATACAAAGCCCCACCGTTTACCACAGTCGGTTGGTTTATTCCCCCGTACTGAGCGCCGCCACCGTTAATCGCACCAGGTTGGTTCATCGGGGGATACGAGGGCGCACCGTTAACCACAGTCGGTTGGTTCATTCCCGCGTACTGAGCGCCGCCACCGTTAATCGCACCTGGCTGGTTCATCGTGGCATACGAAGGCGCACCGTTAACCATAGTCGGTTGGTTCATTCCCGCATACTGAGCGCCGCCACCGTTAATCGCACCTGGCTGGTTCATTCCCGGGTACTCCACACCGTTTGGCGACACGGCGCGGTCCATCACTCCAGGCTGCCCGCCGATTCGAGACTGATTAGTTCCGCCAGCCGCGAGGCCTTGTTGGGACGGCTGGTTCCAGGATGATCCGGAAGACTGCTGCTGCGGTCCTTGTGTGTAGGGATAGGCCTGCTGAGCCCCCTGCCCTGTCGGAATTTGCCAGGAAGAAGGATTCTGGCTGTAGTAACCAGCGGAAGGCGAACAGTCCTGCTGGGCAAGGGCCGGAGGCAAGGAAAGAGTGACAATTGCTAGTAATGAAGGAAGTATTCCAACCCATGCTTTCATAATTCGCCAAAGATACGTAACTCTCGTGAAATTTTCGTGGAAATCCCATTGACGAACCGTGAGTATATCCCTGTTCGAATTAGTGCACGAGACCAGCACTATTTGGAGCAGTTGGCCGGTTTGCTGAGTGGGAGAGTTCTCACTCAGGCTCAGGAATCGCAAAGAATTCAGCAATCTCCTCATGGTCTTCACCTGCCTCAATTTAGCGTTTTGAAAACGGACTGAATTTCGAGCTATTCTCAGGTTGCGAACCAGACACTTCCAAACTAGAACAACATATGGCTACCACGTCTCCAGGTGTACTCAAAGGCGGAAACACCGCTAGCGCAACCACTGCAAATCGAATCGGCAGCCCTGTCCGGCATTCTTCCCTTTCAACTGCTCGCAAATGCCACGTATTATATCTGCAGGGTCAACAGATGCATTAGTCTTGTCGTTCCAATTGTACGATTGCACAGTAACAGTGGTGTACATCGAGTTGTCGGCAAAGTTGATATCTCGATCAAGCTGGAACTGCACGGCAAACGGGCTGTCTACGGCGTGAAAGGAAAGAGATTTATCTCCGCCTATCACGATTACACCCAAATGATCCAATTCATCGATGAGGACTCGACTCAGCGCAAGCAGTCGTCCCTGATCTCCCTGGAATCCGGTGTAGAGCATGGTAAGGTTCTTGATCAACCGTTGCACGTTGCCATCATTTAAATCAGCGACAATCATTCCTCCAGCCTCTCGGATCTCAAAAGCTCCAATGAATTTCGGCGGTAATCCGGAGCCCACGAACCGCAGCTTACCGGGTTTGAATGAAAGCGGACGAGGAGCCTCCAAACTCCGCGTATGCACCACGTAGAAAGACTCCTTCATTTCCACCGTGTAAGTCGGTTCGCGCAGAGTTTCAGAAGCTAAGGGATCAGAGGAAATCGCATCATCTTCATCATCAGTATGCATTATCGCCAACTTCCGCATTCTCAATATAGTGACTGTATTCGTTGTTCCCAAGATCGCTATGTTATTGGCCGGATTTGATTACGATTTTGCCGATAGAGACCAGAGTTTCATCGAAGATCAAAGTGCGTAATAGCCTTCTGGCACAGTCTCAGTCGGTCGCCAGTCGAACTCCGCCCTGTTGAACACTGCCATAGGCGGACAAAACGTCGGACATCCAATAATGGCTTCTCCTGTTGGCTCAGGGATGCAATGAGCAGCTTCATTCGGTCCAGTTCGCCAGCTTTGACGAGGCAATGGGGAGCCAGCTGGTCGGTATTAAGTCTTTGAACTTGCACTCTCAAGAAAGTTTGCATTCGCAGAATCTTAATACTGCGGAGATTCCTGTTCCCCCAACGCCTCGATGAAGTGGGGTCCCCTCCTGAACTAAATATAAATTGGCTAACAATCACCTGGACATTAAGATCGATCCGGTTGTCAGGACCACCAGGCAACGCCCCCGCTTCGGTCAGCACGTAACTTGTGCTACGCCATTTTTGGACATTAAGCCACCCATGAAACCAGAAGTGCAACACTCCGACGCTCTCGGGCTACTCGATCGTAACGTCACAGAAAAGTCCAATGCTGTGGGGGACAACCCGTGCGCGCGCATGGCTGCAGACATTTGGCATGAAGCTTTCAACAGCCTGGTGAAAGAACTCCCTCATGTTCAAGAACGCGAATTCTCCTTCTTGCAAAACCGGCCGGAGATGTTAGGACAAATTGTAGAATCGCTCTCACGACTTGCTGAGGGGACTACATTTGCCAAAGTACTTGCAGATTTATCGCAAGAACGTAAAAGTGAAGCTGCACGACCGGCTCCACGAGACCAGCCGAATAAAACAGAATGGACTGTCGCATTGAACATGACGACTAACTTTGATAAGGACGCTGAAGGTAAGTTCTCTCGGCTAGAGGATCTTCGGCAGTTTGCAGAAAAAACAAAAGGCAAGAGCTTAACGATTGTTGTCCAAGCGGCATTTCAAAATGACTTGGCAGCCCCGGGTGCTACTGCCACTTACACTTTGGAACGATATGTTATTCGTGATGGAACAATAAGACAAGTCAGTCACGGCCTGTCGAACGGGTATGGGCAAGATCTTAGAGATCTAACAGAGTATGCTGCAAGAAACACACCCTCAGAAAAATTGGCTTTAGTGATAGATTCACATGGCACAGGCAATAAAGGTTTGTATGGTGATACCGGCGCAGTTAGTCTTCCGGAATTTGTTCAGAACGTAAAGGAAGGTCTGACGGGCAGCGGTAGAGCGAAGATTGACGTGCTTCACTTTGATTCGTGTCTCATGGCCCAAAATGGCTGTATGGATCGCGTCAAAGATATCGCAGACAGAATGGTGGCATCGCCTGAAATTGAAAGCACCAAGGGCATTAGCCTTGTACCGTTATGGGAAAAACTAGCCGCCAACCCGAAAACAGACGCAACATCATTTGCTCGGGAAATTATTAGACAAGCACGAATACAGGGGGTCGAAAGAGAGAAAGCAAATCGTTCAATACCTATCGACATAATTTCCCATGTAGATCTAAGAAAGTATGAACCTTTTCGCAAGAGCCTCGACGCATTCGGCGAACTGCTTGTTGAGGCACTCAAGAATCGTGACAATAAAGTTGCCATAGAAGACGCAATTGAACGATCGCGCAAGTTCGGACGCGGCTGGACAGGGCTGCCCACAAGGGAACATAGACAGTACTACCGTGCTGACCTGAAAGACTTTGCTGAGTTGATCATTCGCTCAATTGAAGACGGACGATTGACCGATGGGAATCGCAAGCTAAAAACGGCTGCTGAAGATCTCCTTCAGAAGCGTGGACAATTGGTAGACTCAAGCTACGCTTATGGTCAGTATGTAGGCACCGGGGGAGTTAGCGTGTTTTTGCCAGGTCGCAATATGCGGAATGTTGACCGAGAAGCACGATTAATGACCACTGCGGGACGCATGGCGGATGCAACAGAAGCTAAGTGCTTCGTGTCCGTTAATAAAGATGCGACAACGCGCGCCACGTTTTTGCAAAACATGAAGATGGATCTTCTGTTCACCCGCCCATTTTTATTCTTCGGTGTTGAGGGCGTGGATTCTGAGTTGAAAGTTCTGGAAGATGCCGCCCAAGGTTTTGAACGGGCGAAGACAGAAGATGATCGCCGGATAAGTTTTGCTCGGCTACATCGTGCAGCCGTCAACTTGGAGAATTGTGACCCGTTTCAAAAATTGCAAGCGCAGAACAAAGTGATATTACGTGAGAAGGTGTCCACCGAGTACAAAGCACAACTCATAGACGACAAAGACACCAACGGCTGGTCTCGCTTTCGTTTGATGCTTAGAGATTCACGGAAGTAAATGTAATCTGAAGCGCCTCATTGCTCGGCTAGCTTTCCTCATCAGGAAGATACTGAGATTCGTTCAAGCCGAAAGTCCTGTCACAGCTTCACACGTGGTTCGCATACTCGGTGGCAACCGCAAGGAATTGCCCGTATTTCTTCAAAAGTATCTTGCGTTACCTCTGATGTTAGGCAGACGATGGGAGGGGAAGTATCTATCATCGAAAAACCGGCGGGATGAATAAATTAAACGCAGACCATCAATCAATTCCCGCTACGCAAAACATAAACGAATTGATCGATCTTGCATGAACGGCGGACGAGGAAAGAAGTTGGGCGCCCACGGTGCGACAAGCAAATCCGATCTATGAATGAGGTGGCTGATGTGCAATGGTGTCACCCATGATTTGGCCAAGGAAGGATTGCAACAGTTCCTGATCGATTAACCGGTCTCTCACGATCGTGACGATCTTCTTGATGTTACCGCGATGTCGAGCAAACTTACGAAACTCCTCCAAATCTTCTACGCCTGGAAGTTCGATTAACTGCCTGGTAACAAGCTCCACTACCCGTGTGTCATCCACCACACTTTCCTTTAACGATTCAGCGTTCAAGTTCGCGATTAACCATGCAACATCCTTATCATAATACAAAGTCTCCGCGATGCTCTCCAACGAATCGCCCGGCATCACCATATATTTCCGACGAGCAAGTGTGCGATCCTGAGCGTTAGATCGATTCGTATCAGAATCATGTTCTGTTCCGGAAACAGTGTCTCGCCTACGTATCGCCCCTGCTGCCAAAAGTCCGGTCAGAACAATGGCTCCCCCCTCTAAAGGATCCTCAGCTGATGTATCAGCCCTCGCCGCTAATTCAAAATGAGTTGTATCCGACGACTTAGATTTCTTCCCTCCGGACCTATTTCGAGGAGCAATGGAAGACAGCGCAGATTGAATGGACGATGTTTCATTCTGTTTGAGAGTGGTCGGCTCCAAAGCTGAGCGAAGTCTGCCCACGGTTTCCCCTAGCACATTTCGATTCTTGATCTCTAGCACATTTCGATTCTTGATCTCGGTCGAGCCTGATACCGCATTCAGTGACCCAGCGTTGTGATAAGGTGTACTTTGCACGCGGACATCGAGAGCAGTCAACGCACTCAGCTGACTTGCATGAATCAGTCTCTCTTCTAATGCGTGCATAAGTTGTCGTCCATCACGGACTGCTACTGGTGCAGCTGTGACAACTTCAGTGAAACCGTTTCGTCCATTGCGGCTTTGAGCCTCCGCAAGTTCCTTAACGTCCAACCGGGCCGTTACCTGCACTATATTTGCAGTCTGTTCTCGAAGCCCCAAGGGTACGGTCCACCGAGTGTTCAGACGAAGAGATGACTC
>JAKFUT010000262.1 GCA_021732565.1 Candidatus Obscuribacterales bacterium | reverse complement strand
GCTCAATACAGAGCAAGCATGTGGAAAGCGATTCTGTTGAAATTACTCCCTTGCAGGGTGCTGTGAAAACACCTCCAGGAGAAGCGACAAAGGTTCATCCACCATCCCATATCGACTGCTCCACACCCGTTGGAAACATTGCCGAGTTTGCACTCAATCCTTCTCTCCGGTCCGACCACCCGCCAAAGCCTGAGCATCTGTTGACAAGTGGTAGTGCCATTGCGCTGGAACGAAATCCTGTTTCTCCCTGTGTGAGCATTGTCGATACCCGGTTGGCACATTCGGCCGTTACCAGCCTGGCAACAGTTGGTGAGTCGACAGCTATAACGGCGCCAGTTCTCAAAGGCACCGGGGTTGAAGTGGCCACGGGTAAGTCGATACTTAATCCTGCCTCGAAGTCCACAGCCAGAGTGGAGCCTCTCAACGAGTTAGAGGTCGTGCCCGCCCAAAAACCGGCGTCTCGCCCCCCGTCAGCAGCGGACACCCCGCTTCCCGCTGCTACACCAAAGCCAGCTTCTTCAGCTGCAAGACCGATCGACCATTCATCTAATAGCATCGCAGGGGAGACCTCTACCTCTTCAAACAAACCAGCTGATCATCCTGTTGAACGTCCCGCCGGGAGTTCCACTGTCAAACCCGGAGACTCAACTGGTAGTGACCGACGCAGTGTTAACGAGAGTGGTAGCTCCTCAAGCGCAAACCCGCAAGACGCAGCGGGGGCCAAACCACGAGCGATCGGGTCTGACAACTCGGGTTCACCGGGCACTCAGTGCGAGTTTGTACTACCGACTGCGAGTCGTCCAACTTCCCACCCGGTTGAAGAGAAAACAAACAACAATAAACCGCTCGATACAAACGGCGAAAAACGGCCTGTGGACCGTGTAAGAGACTCGGGTACGGATGCCCCCGGGGAGTCTTCCCTTAACATCACAAGCCGACCTCACTCAGTTGAGTTTCAACTTCCCGCTGGAAAGCCCCGGGAATTTCAACTTCCGCCAGTTCCACCAAGACCGGTTGGCAGAACCGCCGAAACAGTTGTGGCGCCAGACGGATCCTTTAGCTTGCCCGGCGCCACCAAAAACACGGGTGGAACGGCGCCCTCAGACACCGGAGGCGGATTTTTGTTGCCTCCCGCAAAACCTCATGCAACCCAACTGACCGTCATACCTGCTGAAGCTCCCATGGGTTCAGGACCACTGGGGAATTCGTTGCAGAGAGATTCTGCTCCACTGGCGCCAGCCAAAGAAATTAAGGAGCCAAAAGAATCAGGGGCCAAACCCCAACCAACTAATGGTTCAGCACCATCTGAAGGAGGCGCTCTTGGCGCAATTGGAGAAAATTGCGGCAATATAAGAGCTATCTACCACCTCGGTTCTCAATCCGACACCCGGCCTGCACCACCAGGACAATCTCCTGGATTATCCGACAACCGCACTGGCGGGAAGCCTCTAGAGCCGGCGAAATTGCTGGAAGGACTTTCACCGAGCCGTGATTCCCACCCCGCTGCCAGGACAGAACCTGGTTCATTTCCTCTAGAAGCATGCACGAAGAATCCTGATGGTACCCCTATCTTGATACGACCATCAACCCAGCCGGGAGCAATTCCGGTTGGTGGAATTCCGGGGCTTGCAGTGATCCACTCCGCCAAACCGGATCAGGCGCCCTCCGACACAGTATGCTTCGTGCAGAATCGGACCGGAAGCGGCACCATCACGCCCCCGGCTCAAGCTACGCTGGCGATCCCGGGCGGAGCACCCCAGCCGCCCGGCGGACCTTCCCATTTTGGTTCTCCAGGTGACAGTGGTGGTGGACAAATTGCGCAACCATTGGCTTTCAAAGCTCTCACTGAGCTTGCGGGAAAAACCACCGCAGGTCCGGGAGAAACATGCGGAACCAGCAAACCGGGAGATAATCAGCAACAACCCTCAGGCACAGGTCCTCGAATTGAAAATCGACCTGCTGTCAGCCCTGACCCTCTGCATCGTCCGGCGGTTCCGGGCGGGGGCGGGGCACCAGACAACAATATTTGTCCAGCCTCCGGTCCAATGGCGGATTTGCTCAGAAAAGCATACGCCGATGCCATCGTTCCTTCTTCGGGCCCAAGGCAGCCTGAACCGAAAACACCGGAAAGAGACGTTCTGCAAAACATGCTTCGTGGACCGGATATCCTCGTCAAACCTGTTGATGCAAAGCCGCCAGAAAATAAGCCGATGGAAGCAGGGCGACTTCCCGAACCTGCAAAACCCCCTGAACTGGTTAGACCTGATCCGCCCAGACTTCCTGAAACCGTCAGAGTTCCTGACCAGAATCGCTCGCCTGAGCAAGGAAAACAGCCTGATGGAAAGCTGCCTGATCAGTCAGGCAACAAACCTGTCGATGTTCAACAGATTCAAATGCTTCGTGACGAGATTCGTCGAATTCTCGACAATATCGCTCCACCCGGGAAAGCAGAACGGCTTCCCTTCCCGCAAATTGATGCCAAAGAAGACCGCCAGCCGGAGCGTCAGCCGGACCGCCAGCCAGAGCGTCAGCAAGACCGCCCAGTCTCGCCACGTGGGGCCGAGCCGGCGCCGGAACAGCAACGCCGAGCCCCGGAAGTTCCCCAGCAGGTGCCGCCTCGCGATGTCGATCGACCACAACAAGAGCGGCTTGTAGTCGGTGGAATCGATCCGCAGGTTCGCCCACAGGTAAAACCGGATTACACCGTGTTGCCGGGGTTGAACACCACCATGCGCCCCCCGGTGGAAGTGGCCCGCAGTACCACCGGACCTGGAATGGAACCGCGTCGCCTCAGCGACATCGTCAATTCCGGCGAGCCCCTTCCCGGGAAACTTTCCGGAGACTTAACCGGGAGAGCACTCGACGGAAAAGGACTCTTGCCCATTGAAGCTGCTAAGCACAACCATCATCATCATCTCACCACTCACTTTGTGACCGGCGAGAAAGGCGCACTTCCCCATGGCGGAATTGCTCCTGATGGCCGCATGGTGCCCGGTATCACACCAGATGGTCAAATTATCCCGGGTGTTACCGCGGACGGCAGAGTTATTCTGGCTGATGGCCGGATTGTTGCTCCTGATCACAAAGTATTGGGCGCAGACGGACGACCCCTTCCCCACGACGGTCGGCATCACGGGGGGCAGGATCAGCGCACCCACTCAGCTGACGGACGGATTCATGTTCTCGACGGGAGAACGATCATGCCCGACGGTCGAGTGGTAATGCCGGACGGTCGAGTCATAATGCCGGACGGTCGCATCGGTCCAGACGGAAAGGTGATTCCCCATGTGGATGTGCGCCATGGCGGGGGAGAAGGGAAAGACGGAAAATCAGGGGATTTTGCCTCTCAATCTGACAAAGGTGGAAAGACGTTTGCCGTTGATCCCGTGCTGGGACCAGTGCGGATGGTGATTACCCCATCGGGCGAGACTGTCCTGGTGCCTGTGGAGCAATCTACTCTTCCCGAAAAACCTGGTGACCGCAAAGACCTTATCGATAAAGGCGAAAAGAAAGATAAGGATGACGAAGAGGAAAAAGAGAAAGAACTGCTTGCCCTCCTCAACAAAGGAAAAGACAAAAAGCCGGACGCTAAGGACCAAACCAAGCAAGACGATAAGACAAAGAAACAGCAACCGCCCGCTGCACAGCAACGTCGAAAATACGCTGTGCGTCCATATGATACCGTTGAAACGATTGCGGCCACGGAGCTTAGTGATGAACGCTTCTCCGTCTTGATCTGCATAATTAACCGGGCCGTCATCAAATTTGAATGGCAAGGCGCCAAAAGCACGGCAAAACTGCGAGTAGGGCAGATAATCTGGTTGCCTTCGCCAATGGAAATGCAAGTGCACCGTGCAATGTTCTTCAAAGCACCTACCGCTGACGCATCGTCACAAGCCAAGCCCCAAGAAGAGAAGATAGAGCTGGAAGAGATTAAACTTCCAGAACTGGAATTTGCCGATCAGCAGAGCGAAGAAGTGTGCGTTCCCGCTCGGGCGGTATCAAACATTGAAACTGAAGCAATCCCGTTGCATTCGGCTCCCACGGAAGAAGTTCTCTCGGGCTTGGCGACACTTCCGCCTATTGGTAGATCGCCCGCCGGCCCGCCGGTATTGTCCAATAATGGCGCCACTACCGAAACCGTATTTCCGCACAGAAATGCCTCTTATCCTCACGTATCAGTAAACGGACACGCGGCCAGCCAACAAGCTGCTTCCCGTATGGATTCCGTCAATGCCCCTTGCGTTCAGCCCCCGAATCCTGCCGAACCGCCCACCGTCAGGGTAGAAGCGGTATATTCCGCCAATAGCGTCGAATATGTTCTTCACACGGATGTTCCTTCCTTCGAACAGCATAAGAAGGAAGAGTGTCCACCAGATAATTCCGACAAGAGCAATTGGAAATCTCTTCTCGACAAAATATCGGCTGCGGTGGCTGATGCTCGTGAAGTCGAACCCTTTCAGCCACGAGCAAACGAAGCTGTCGCTCCAAATATGAGCGATGAGCAACGATTGAAGGGATTGCTCGATAAGATCGCCAAAGTGGTAGCCGAGGCTCAGCAATCGAGCCCTCCTCCGGCTGGCGATGATCGCACACGTACCATTGATGGAACTCGGATTCTTCACCTTGGAGGCTCGGCGGGACAGGCGGGTCGACCGGTAGACTCTCACCAGGACCATACAACAGTATTGATGTTTGTGCAGAGAGTGGAGCGAGCCTGCCGGGTGATCACGGTGGAAAATCCTGAGCAAGGCGGTTTCAGCACTCGCTTGCAAATAAGCAAAGATCAAACAGAGTGGACCACTGTAGCTTCTTACGAATGCGGGCAAAAACGAGCTGTTCGCTATCTGAATAAGGGCGACGGTTCCATCGATACATTTGACCTGCGTTTACCCCCGGCTGTAATTCGCAGCATGGCTAGCGAGGATTTCTTGCGGAACTGGGAATCGTATGTGAATACGTTCGCTCGGTAAGTAAACTGAATCCATCGTCAGGCACGGCGATGATAGTTGCTAATTGACTTAAAATGTTGAACTTAGGACTATTGCTAGTTCAGTAAAATGTGGTGAGCAATTGGAACATTTCCCGTTGGTCACCATGTCTTTTTAACTGACAGCGCGACAGATCAAATTAGCTTAAAGAGCGAGTCTCTAACTGGTCTGACAGACACTTCCTTCAGGCACTCGCCGGGCTCTCCCGGTCCAGTTACGGTGCAAAATTTCGTTAGTCTGCACTGGCATTTTTCGCAATTGCTAATAACTGTATTGTTGCTTCCATAAGGACCACTTCTTTCCGGCAGTGTTGGTCCGTAAATTCCAATGACCGGTGTGCCGACGGACACCGATATATGGGCTGGTCCGGTGTCACCAGATACGGTGGCGACGCAATTGCTCAGCAATGCTGCAGTCTCAGGCAAAGAAATCTTGCCTGCAGCGTTCACACATCGTTGATCGATCGCGCAGGCAATTCGATCGCATAGCGCATGCTCTTCGGGTCCACCAATCAATACTATGTCATATCTTCCATCAATCAATATCTCTTTGGCCAGTGCAATCCAGTTAGACTCATTCCATGCTCGATGTGGACGCAATGTTCCGACTCCGGGAACCAATGCAATATGAGGCCGATCGGGAACTGCTAAGTTCCGCGCTAAAAGCTGAAAATGCTGCTTCTGCGGATGAAGTGAGGGGAAGATCGAAGGCGCATCGGGTAATTCCAATTGCGCAATAGTGTGAAGAAAGTTGTCTACTGCGTGGACCACATGGTGTGATTTCTCTCCCTGCTTTTTGTAATGCAAGACAGAATTCGACAACAACACAGTTCTGAAGAAAGTTCTTATCGAGCCGGAAAGATCAACAATAAGATCGGGTTTGAGTGATGAAATCCGCCGTCGCACGGCAAAAATAGACTCTTTCTTATCGTATGGGTGAAACGCATCGATAGCTGTGCAAAGTTCAAGCAAGGGAAAAAGAGATGGATGAGTGAGGTAAGTGATCTTCGCGGAAGGCAAGGCAAACTTCAGCTTAACGCTTACAGGAGTAGCTAATACAGCATCACCGATAGCCGCCGCATGTATCACAAGTATGTTCTGAAAATTTTTCACTTTCTAATTTGACGTCTCAATAATGATCTTTCACTGCACCCGATGCAGTGCTCGATAGCTAAGACACATAAGAAATTGCAACACTGTTGAATGTGTCTAATATACAACCGGTGCATTCGATTTATTTGCCATTACAGCTGGATCATATGATAATTGACCAGTTGTCCGGCTCAATATATCCGGCCGACCTAGCGGTTAACAGATGCGATATCTAATTACACAAAATGACTGATGAAATATTCTTTGTCCTAGGCTGGCCGCAGGCAACCGGAAAGGTGGCCGTACTCTGTCGTTCACGCGGTTCAAATCCTGGTCCTGCATATTGCTGGACTAAGCGAGAAGCTATCCACTTACGCACAAAACTGGCAAATGATAAGAGGGGAGAGCAAAATCCGAATGCTCGCCGAATCATCAAACAGTTGCTGGTATATAAGTATCTTCCGCGCAAACCTCTGCAGTGGAGGCAGGGCGACCTCTGGGTCTACACTGAACCGAACGCCTTAGAAGCAGTAGAAGCACTAGGGCTCGTCTCGATGATGTGAACTTTTTCGCCTACTTGTTAGGGACTTCTTAACCATGCATGCTTTATAGTGAAGATTAATAAAAGAAGTTTCTGGAGTTCTAAAATCTGCTAATGACTGCAGACACAATAGTGGCAGTAATCGCCATCGCACTTGCGCTTGCATTTGATTTTGTCAATGGATTTCACGACACCGCCAACGCTGTTGCAACAGTAATATATACCAAGGCTCTCAAGCCGGGTATCGCAATAGTCATGAGTGGAATTCTCAATTTTCTCGGATGTGTCATGGTGGGCACAGCCGTAGCAATGGTAATCACAAAGATTATTCCTGAAGGCACGGTTACCCTGCCGCTGGTTGTTAGCGTGTTGCTGGCAGCTGTCTTTTGGAACCTGATCACCTGGTGGTTTGGACTGCCGGTGAGTTCCTCGCATTGCCTCATTGGAGCTCTCACCGGAGCAGGTGTGGCAGCAAACGGAACCACAGGGGTGAGTTGGCACGAGTTAGAAAAAGTGGGACTGGGTCTGTTTATATCGCCTCTGGTTGGTTTCGCCGGTGGTGCCCTTCTCACATGGGTCGCATTGCAATATTCCGGTGAGAAAGAAAACCCTGGCAGCGATACTTTGCCGACTGCAAAAACAATGCGTTGGCTACATGTGCTCTCCAGCGCCTCCGTTAGTTTTAGCCATGGCAGTAATGACGGCCAGAAAACTATGGGCATCATCACACTCATTCTCGCCACTCACTTCGGATATCCGGGACACAGCGTTCCCCTCTGGGTAATGGTCGGTGCAGCAACTGCAATTGCACTGGGCACGGTAATCGGCGGCTGGCGCGTGATCAGAACAGTCGGAACCAAAATAAGTCGCGAACGCCTGAGCCATTCGCAAGGATTTGGTGCTTCCATGGCCACAGCGCTAATCATTCTGGTCGGTTCACACATAGGAGCGCCGATTAGCACAACGCATACTCTCAGTTCTGCCGTAGCAGGGGGCACCATACCTGTATATGGAGCAGGAAAACTGAATGCTAAGACAATGAAGTTAATCGTGGCGGCATGGGTGTTAACTTTACCGGTGGCTGCAGGGTTAGCGGCCGGAAGTTATTATGCACTGAAGTGCTTCTGGCATTCGTAATCACTGGAAATACTAGGTGAATCTGGTGGATAACCAACTAAAATTCATGGTGGCGTTCAGCAGCCCTAAGCGTTCGAGCCCTGTAGTAAACGTAGCAGGACGTCACGCGCTGGCTGTGAACGCAGAACTCATTCTCTGCCGCATCATTCCAGATGCCGAAAAAGTAGGTGTTATTGCGCAATTAATTGCCTCTGATCGGCCAATTGAAAAAGCCAGGCAACAAATCGATCTGGTGGTATCGGCATTGCAAGCTAAGGGCGTCAATGCCAGGGGATTTGCCAAAGTCGGAGAACCGGGCCCCGCGCTGTTGAAATGCGCAGTGGAGGCTGAGGTACATATGATGTTCATTGGAACAATGAGCCTACTGCAGCGCCCTGCGTTCTATATGGCACGTGATCCGATCGTACATTATCTGGTAGATAACTGCCCGATTACATTGTGCCTTGTACGCCCGGATGATCCTGCGGGACAATCGTCATTATTCCAGTGGCAATCAAACGACGAATAGGGGCAATTGCCTGGTTATCTGACGAATTGCCACAAGCCAACTAAGAGATTGCCACGAAACTGATGTAACCCATTGTGCTGCCGATTGCTGCGCCCCATAGCAGTAATCTCTTCAGGGAACCCGCCGCGCGATATAAGTCATAAAAGAGATACATCGACCAGACGGCAAAGCATACGGCGACAGTTTGAGCAACCGGTGCCATTTCAATAACCGTGCCATCCAGGAGTCTCGATGCAGCGCAGAAGCCTGCTGCGAAACTGGGAGCGAAAGCCAAAATTGCAAGCGCCACACCCTCAGCGCCCTTTTGGAAGGAAGAGTTTACTTCTTGCTGAGGATGACAAAGAATCTCGCTGCTCATCTTCTCTCCTATTTACACGTTAAGTCCGTAAGCCAGCTCCAAAAGTGCACAAAACTGCAGCCCCTACCGGGAGAGAGCGATCACTTTGTGTTGTGTTGGAGTAGTTTCATTCTAGTTAGCCTGTTTCCAACACGTCTATTGACCCGATGCTGTAATCAGGCTTTCCACAAGGGTTATCGGGTTTTCCTTATACGTCGTATATCGGCCGGCTCAGGTGTCAATCAAATCATCGATACAACTTGAGTCTCCCAGAGACTTTACGAGTTTCATCGGCGGCAAACAAGCAATGATTGAGCGTCCATACATCTTCTGGGTCATACGAGGGTCGAGAATGGCGACGATACCGCGATCAGACCGAGTCCGAATCAGTCGGCCGGTTCCTTGTTTCAGGCGCATGATCGCCCGTGGCAATGCAAGACTGCCAAACCGGCCGGCGCCCTCATCCTCCTTCATTAACTCACAACGGGCTTCATAGACTGGATCATCGGGTGCCTGAAAAGGAATTCGATCGATTATTACACAACTCAATTGTTCTCCATCGATCGAAACACCTTCCCAGAACGTGTTTGTAGCAAACAAGACTGCTCCGGGAGTTTCACGGAACCATTCAATCAAGCGTTTTCGAGGCATGTCGCCTTGTTTCTGACACGGGTAGGTCAGGCGATCTTGCAATGCATTAAATGCATTGTTCATTCCGTTGTAGCTGGTGAATAACAGAAATGCTCGCCCGCGACTAAGTTGCAGAATTTCTTCAATATGATCGGCGATAGCATGAACAAAATCGCCACTGTTGGGATCGGGAACGCGCGAGGGCAAGTAGAGGACCGCCTGTCGTCGATAGTCGAACGGGCTGGATACGCGCTCCTGAATGATGCGAGAGGGGGCACCAATCTCTTTTTTGAAGAAAGCAAAAGGGTCTTCCCCGTTTGTAGCTAACGTTGCGGACATCCAGATAGATGTTTCAAGCTCGTCTTTGTTGAAGATCGTGTCGGACAGCATTTGACTGACGTTCAACGGTGCAGCAGTTATCTCCATTCTGCCGCCTCCGTCTGACTTCTCTGCCCAGAATACCCAGGATGGCTCCTGGTGGGTCAGCAAATCGAGGCATCTAATAAAGCCGGTGGCAGTTGAGGCAAGAGACTTCGCTTTCAACTTCAACTTTTCGCGCTTATTGTCGATATCGATAACTTGCTCGAATTCCTGCGAGGTAAGCCAGTCGCGCAGCTCAAGCAGGCTTTCTGTCAACTCTTCAGTGCCATCCGGTGCCTTGCGCAATCGCGTCTTGCCAAAAGAGATGCATTGGCCCAGCCGATGAAAAAATTCTTGTGCCAGTTCTTCCAAACCGTGAACCATAAACCCGGGTGTGCCCAGATGCTTGGTGCACCGACTGGAGAGATACTGCACGCTGCGCGGCGTAATAGACAAACTGAAAGACTTGGTTGCCACTTCCGGTAATTGGTGCGCTTCATCGACAATAAGTACGTTGTACTTCGGTAATATGTTTCCGCCGCTTGCAGCATCGATGAGCAAGAGCGAGTGATT
Organism: Candidatus Obscuribacterales bacterium; assembly: GCA_021732565.1. Classification (GTDB taxonomy): domain Bacteria; phylum Cyanobacteriota; class Vampirovibrionia; order Obscuribacterales; family Obscuribacteraceae; genus JAKFUT01. The sequence goes on along the minus strand of JAKFUT010000262.1, from coordinate 12,972 downwards.
CACCACAATAATGTCGGCATCTTCTGCTCGTTTGCGAGCCCGAAAGTAATAACACTGCTGGTAGCGCGCACATTTACTTCTGAGACAATCATCAGAGTCGGAGCTTATCTCGTTCCATTGTTCAGACAATGGCACAAATTCGAGCTCCGAGCGGTCGCCTTCCTCACTGTCCGCCAGCCAGGAAAGTATTCGTGGATCAACTTCCGATTGCAGTTTATGATCTTCAAACCGCCGCAAACCGATGTAGTTGTTTCTTCCTTTAGCCAGTGCCGCCTCTATGCGAAAGGGCAATACACTCTGGAGTGTAGGAATGTCTTTATTTATATACTGCTCCTGCAGTGCGATGGTGGCTGTCGATACCACAACTTTCTTGCCCGATAAAGCAGCGGGAATCAGAGCTGCAAGGCTTTTACCCGTGCCCGTGCCAGCTTCAAAGATTCCCGGCACTCGGGTTTCGATGGCGCGTTCGATGGCCTTGGCGAATTCCAACTGTTGCGGGCGATACTCATAACCGGGCAGAGTGTCCTCAAACCGGTAAAATATTGATTCTACTGTTTCGCCCGCAAGCTTGATCACAACGCGCCCTCGATACAATTGCGGATACGGAAACGTGATAGCAAAACGATGCCCTGACCACCGAAGCGGTCGTCGACGAGCCGGGCAGTGAAGCAGCATCGTAAGAAGGTCTATTTTAGAACTTAGTTGGCCAACTTCATAGTCTGGCTTGCTCAGCCGTTTCTGAAAGGTGACGTGAAATCGGCACACAACTCATTTCAACAAAGCGGTATAAAGATTTAATAAATAGTATGTTTGCAATGGCTGGTCTCTCCTGTGCGGGAGCGGCGCTGTTATTGATTGCCCTCGGGTAACGCTGGAGGCTGTGTCGCGGTACCATGGCACATGTCTCACACAGGAGAATTTTATGTCAACCCCAGTCATCGAATCGGTAGCTGCCCCTGAACGGCTGATGCAATTGGCATCCGGCTATATGGTATCGGCGGCTCTCAACGCAGTTGCGCGTCTGAAGATTGCAGATCATCTGGCAAATGGTCCTCTATCAGCCGCCGACCTGGCGGCACAGAGCGAAACCAACACTGATGCCCTTGAACGTGTCATGCGATTGCTGGCCAGTGTTGGCATCTTTGACGAACCTCAACCGCAGACATTCGGCATCAACAAAATAAGTTCTCTTATGCGCAGTGATGCACCGAATTCAATGCTTGATACAGTGACGTTCCTGTGTGATTCAACACATTTTCAGATCTATGCCGATTTGGTTCCTACGATAAAGGACGGTCGCACTGCATCGGAGCACATCTATGGAAAGGGAATTTTTGAGGTCTTCGCCAGTGATTCGGCCGCGCAATCAAGGTTTGATAATGCCATGACCAACATGACACAACAAGGGTGTTCCGCAGTTTTGGAAGCGTATGATTTCAGTGGAATAGGTACTCTGGTCGACGTGGCCGGCGGTCATGGATTTCTGCTTAGCTCCATATTGCAAAAATACCCTGCAATGAGTGGTGTTTTGTTCGATCTGGCCCATGTGGTCGAAGGCGCGCAGAAGAGAATTGCAGCCATGGGCATAGCTGAACGATGCCAGACGGTTGCTGGTGATTTCTTTGAGGCTGTTCCGTCCGGCGATGCAATCGTAATGAAACACATCATTCACGATTGGGAAGAAGCAAAAGCGATCAAGATTTTGCAGAATTGCCACAAAGCGCTATCAGAACGTAAAGGGCGTTTGCTGCTGATTGAAATGCTCCTTTCGCCTGAGCCCGGCCCCCATGTCAGCAAGGTGTTAGACGTGGAGATGCTCGTGTTGCCCGGTGGCAGAGAAAGAACGAAAGAACAGTTTGCGTCGTTGTTGGAGAAATCTGGATTCAAGCTCGAGAAGGTTGTTAAGACTCAATCTCACCATGTGGTGCTCGAGGCTTCCTGCATGTGAACTCAATGACGGGCGCCACCTCAATTCACATAGCCTCATCGGCATGGTGCGTCAAAGAAAAACTCCGTCGCTCTACCGAGCGACGGAGTCTTTACTGATTCTGTATAAACCCCTACTGCAGGCTTGAAGCTCCGCTAGCAACCTGACTGGATTGGGGATGATACTCTGGAAGCGTTACTGTCTGTCCCAAGCTTAGAACGTTTGCATTGCGCAATCCATTAGCGCGGCAAATCTCATCCATTAATCTTGGAGTGGCACGCTTATATGCTTGCAGGGCTATACCGGCAAGAGTGTCGCCTGTGCGCACCGTGTATGAATTGAACAGAGGCACGATGGTTTCAGCATCACTGGGCATAGCTTGTTTCGTTGTAACGACAGCAACTTCTGCAGTACCGCCGCGAGCGGTGGTAACGTTGGTGCGCAGTTGACTGGTGGATGAAGTTGTACCTTCCGCCAATACTATCCGCGGTGCCTGGTGCTTAGTTCCAGAATTAGCAAAGAACTGAATACAAAACACTCCGATACCAATGCAAATGATTGTCGTAACAATGCCTGACAGGAATCCAAACCCCCAATAAAACGTAGGGGCTTTTTTATTGTGTGACCCATGCAGAAAGTCTGCGCTGATACCAGGCCACAGAGTTTCTATTTCTGCAGATTTTGTTCTTGTGTGCTCTTCATCCTCCATATAGCAAGACCTGGAAGCATACGAGTCGCGCGCACTGCTGCGCGGTTCGCGTACATACTCGGGCACAGACTCGAAATCTAGTTTTTCTTGTTCACTAATCAAGACTGCGCTCCCGTTCGAACTTATTATTGCCATAGCGCCGGTATCCTCTTGGCTTGCTCCTTAAGGGAAAAATCCGTCCTGGCATATTATCGACTTTAATCGGTGAATGTCAAACGCCGAAACTGATGCCTCGAAACACAGATAACGACGAATTTTTCGGACGCACCCCGGAACAAGTTCAACATTAATGACGCATTGATCGTCCCAATACAAGCATCAAATGTTCACTAAATGACAACTCGAGCGACTTGATGCAAACCCCGTAAGCTAGTGGTAGCAAGAACTCTCAGCATCGCTTCTGACATTCGGACATTAATAGCCACGGAACATTTGCCAAAATCCGGTGCGAAATACTACGCTGACAACTATAAATCACATGCTATTGTAGCCACTATACATATATCTAGAGATATAGAGACTACCGTGGTTTTCAGCTTTGAGCCATTCGGAATGAGTGAAGAATAACATTTGCCACAATAAACAATTGACGCCTGCGGTTGCAAAGTAACGCCTCTGTAAGTTGTCATTTCGTCCGTGGACAAGCTGATAAAGTTGTCGCTCGGAGGCGAGTGTCAGGCACCAATGGCGGCGTTTTGCGGCATCGAGCGCTTGCGCTTTTGCGGGCCCGGTGGGAAAACGCCCGGGCAGGGCGATTTACTTGACGCACCGTGGATGGTGGTATCTCGGGGTGTCCTCGTAGCGGAAGTCCAGTGGTAATGCCTGTGCTCTTGGGTCCCGATGGCATAACCCCCCGGGCGGGCGAGTTACTTGACGACACCGGGGATGGTAGCTTTTTCAAGAAAGAACATCACCGGCGTTATGGTCAAGTAGAAAACATCCCGCGGGCGGTATATTTTTTCGCACATGACGATATCATCCCCGGGCCACGTCTGCTCGAGCCTCTGAATTAGTATAGGACTTCTCGACATCATTCCCGGGCTGTCACCAATCACCTGGCGTGTTTCATCGGGCAGGCTTTGCTGGCAGTGATCGGCTGCGTGGACATGCCACCAATCACCAGGTCTGTGAGGCTATTCGGAGTCTTCCGCAGGACCTGGAGCGCTGCCGGGGGTGCTTCCGCCGCCGCCGTTGGTCGCGCCCGCCGGGGCACCACTTTCGGTGCTGTTATTTCTAACTGCGCGAATGGATTGCCCTGACCCGGCCACCACCAGTGTAGATTGCTCGGGCTTAAAGCCTGTGCGAATGACTCGATTGACCGAGTCGACGGTGGCGCCTTTCAGACTCGCCATTAGCACTGCGTAACCGTCTACGGTGCCTCCGTGTTGGGCAAGATCCAACTCATTGCGTGCCACTCGTGACAGAGTCGACTCATCGCGAACTCCGATCGAACCGAGCAGATAACGCCGTACCTCGGCAAATTCTTCAGCCGTAACACCATTACGCGAAAGATTTCTCAGCTCCCGTTTTACAGTTTGCACGGACACCGGTACCGCGCCCGGTTCCACTGATATAGTGAGGGACCACTTCGCATGGTTGGAGACAGGATCAAGCCCAACCTGCATCTCAGAGTTATTCAGCGCAGCTTCAAGTGCTGGCGTCCTGGCTATTTGCTGTTCAAATCTTGAAACCATCGGGTGGTTAACCAGAATGCCGTCAGCGATCAAGAGGCTTCCATAATCAGCATGGCTTGGCGCAATAGGGATGAGCTGTCCAAAACAGAGAGTGCTTTTCTTAGAGTCTTTTGACGGAATCGCCGTGCGCAACACCCGTTTGGCTGATTCTTTGGCGTGCAAGCGCTGGTGTGTTTGGCGACCGTTCCATGTGCTGAATGCTCGTTCAAGCATGGAAGCAGCCTGGTCCGGCTGGATATCGCCGGAGACGACAATGGTTGTACCCCCGGGAGCTATGTGCGAAGAGAAAAATTTCTGCAGTTCAGGGGCACCGACAGCTCCAATTGATTTGATCTTATCGGATGGATCTGCCGGGCAGTAGGGAGACTTTTCTGCAAGCAAACACTGCATAAGAACCCGATCTACTTTTTGACTCATGGTGTCTTCATACTTCTTCTGTCCCGCAAGCGCTTCCTGCCGCGAGCGGTCCAGGGTCGCATCATCAAGAAGCGGGTTGCTGACTGACTCTGCAATTAGATCCAACTGAGTACTTAGATCACGTGACAGACAAGATGCTTGAAAATCGATGGTCTCCATCTTGTTTTCAAAGTGCAGCATGTGAGGCGGCGAAATTCCAAGATCATCCTGAATTGAAAGCATCTGGGTTCGGGAATGTTTGGTGCCTCCTTGATTGAGCACCGCTGCGGTAACGGCAGAAAGACCGGGCTTGTCGCTAGGATTATAGACATCGCCTGCTTCGATGGAACCGGTAATGTGAACGATAGGACTAACATGACTTTCGAACACGAGCAAATTTACACCGTTGCGCAACACTCGTTTGCTCACTCTTCCATTCACCGGTTCCGGGCGCGGTCCCAACTGTGCAATTTGTTTGCCGATGGCGCTAGCCGTGTGTCCGACGGCAACTCCGATCTCGCCGATGGCACCGGGCACATTACGAATCGCTGAGCCCACGTTGCCAACGGCGCCGGGAATGTTGCCTGTGACCGCTTTGCCCAGAGCCTCTGGAATGTCTTCTATCAACCTGGGAATGGAACGCACTGATGGGCGTGTTTGTGTGATCGTTTTGGTGCCAGCATCCTTTGGGCTGGAATCTTTACTCGATAAATTTTGATCGGACTTCTGCTCTGATTTATGATCAGTTATTTTTTCAGGCTTTTGCTCAGCCTTCAGATCTGCTTTTTGATCCGTCTTCTGATCGGATTTTTGCTCCGCCCGCTGATCGGAGTTGTGCTCGGCTTTCAGGTCCGCTTTTTGATCTGTCCTATGCTCAGCCTTCTGATCGGGTTTCTGATCGGAGTTGTGCTGGGCTTTCAGGTCCGCTTTTTGATCTGTCCTATGCTCAGCCTTCTGATCGGATTTCTGATCGGAGTTGTGCTGGGCTTTCAGGTCCGCTTTTTGATCTGTCCTATGCTCAGCCTTCTGATCGGATTTCTGATCGGAGTTGTGCTGGGCTTTCAGGTCCGCTTTTTGATCTGTCTTATGCTCAGTTTTTTGCTCTGACTTCTGATCGCTCCGGTGCTCACCCTTCAGGATAAGCTTCGAGTCGGATTTTGAATCAGATTTGTGTTGCAGATTTGCATCTGCCTTGCGCTCGGTTTTCTGATCTAACTTATTTTTCTTCTCTGACTTACCCTCGGACTTCTGATCATGGTGATCCGAGTTTTGATCGACTTTCTTCGTCAAGGACTGACTTGCACTTGAGTGCTTCTCGTCTTTCCGCTTGCTGTCTGCGGTCGAAGATTTCTTGTGGTTCCCGCTTTCCGGCGTCTGGGCGGAATCGTCTGTTTTGTAGCCGGACATTCTGACGTGCTCCAGCTTCGTCGGAAATGGCTTTTCGTGATCTTTCGATCCTTCGGAGCCACTCTTGGCCGGAGCTGGTGTGACGGGCTTGGGGGCGGCTGCTCCCTGCACAAAGCCTATGACGCGTCCTTCTTGGCCTAGATACTTTCTAGCGACGCGCATGACGTCATTGGCATTCACCGCCCGCAAACGATCAGCCCACGTGTAATTGGACTGCCAGTTATCTAGAGAGTCAAAGTACCCGAGGTGAAAGCCGGCACGATAAGGTCCATCGCACTCCGAATGAAAGGCATAAGTCGCCAGATTTCGGGCGCGCTTCAATTCGCTGTCGGTAATCGGTTTATCCCTCAGCGGAGCCACCACGGCATCTAATCCATCGAGCATTTTCTGCTGCGCATTCAATGTTGCTGGAATCGCACTGGTTGTTATTGTGAAAAATCCGGGCTCTTTCTTAATTTCATAACTGGCGTTGGCGGCCGAGCAAAGTTTCGCATCGACAAGACGCGTCTTAAGCCGACCGTTTAGCCCGCCATTCAAAAGCTTCTCCAAAATCACCATGGCCGCAGCGTCGCCGCTGTCGAGCGCCGGCGCGTGCCATCCGACTTGCAGAATTTCCTGCTTGCCCGGATATCGAACCGAAACTCTTCGTTCACTTCGACAAGGAGACTCCAGAGGATTTCGTTCATTCAACGCAGGTCCCGCCGGTATCGAACCGAAGTATTTTTGAATCAGAGGGGCACACAGTTTCGAGTTAACATCGCCACAGATCACCAGCGTGGCATTTCCCGGCTGGAAGTACCGATCATAAAAATCCTTTACCTGGCGGACATTCAGGTTCTCCAGGTCACTGCGCCATCCTAACACCGGGTTGTGGTAGGGGTGCTGCATGAACAGCAGTGCGCGCACCTCCTGCGATACCATTGCTATAGGGTCTCGTTCCTCATTCTCAAATTCCTTTTGTATGTTTTCGATTTCTCGCGAGATCGCTTTCTCGTCAAACTTCCCCTGGCGCATTCGCTCAGACTCAATCTTCAGCGCCAGTTCCACTCTTGCTGGTGGCAGTGTTTCAAAAAACGTGATGAAATCATCGCTGGTGTAGCCGTTAAACTGTCCACCGCTGCGCGCAATAGATGATCCAATCTCGCCTTCTTTGAAGCTGCCTACATTCTGAAAAAGGAGGTGCTCGACCAGGTGGCTCAATCCTGTAGTACCAGACGATTCCGACCGCGAGCCAGTGCGATACCACATGAAAGTGGACACCACGGGAAACTCTCGTTGTTCCAGAACCAATACTCGTAACCCGTTCGCGAGAATAGTTTCTTGCACTCCGGTCTGCCGCGATGATGATGGAAATGGCGGTAGCGAGGCTATGGTCTCCGGTCGACGAAGCCCGGGTACTGCTGAAGATCGCAAAGACGTGTTTCCAGCGCTCGGCGCGGCGGAATTGCCCGAAGCCGAGTTACTGCCCGAGAGCGCACCGGCAGCAGGCATTGCAAAACCACGAACTGGCTGCTCCGACGGATCCGCGGCGCCCTCAGCCAGTACAATTCCCGGCGTCAGCGCAAGGGTCAGACAGAGAGCAGTGCTGGTTAAGAACTTCACATCTATCCGTCTCATGAATCCTGTCACTTTCTCACCTCTAGCATTCGTTACTTCTAGCAGACATTGATTCTTTCAAAAGAGATGCTGCTTTCCTTTCTGAGCAACCCGTGGTCTCGGGTGCTCCACTACTCTTTACTGAGCGGACTGTGCCGTGATTGGGCGCTTCCGGCTTTCGCCCGCGGTAGAGGGTTCCCATTATCCGGTGCCATAGTTCATAACAGGCAGAACCACTCTGTAGAAGGAATCTGTCCTGTGTCATTAATATGGACCTGTCTTGCTTCCATGCCTTATATCACGAGCGGTTAGAGGGTTCCAAAGAATTGATTCTCAGGTTGGCGGGTAACGAATTGGGGCCGGAGTATTCGTTTAGTTTGAACCGGTGCCGTGCACTTGATAATATTTCTCAACAGTAAATGTCAGGAACTAAAACGTGGTGTCAGCTACACATTCTTCCACCGCTATCACAGGCAAGAAAACTCGCCAGATTGTTCTTGCGGGAAACCCCAACGTGGGAAAGTCAGCCCTGTTTAATGCTCTAACCGGGCTGAACGCCGACGTTTCGAATTATCCCGGCACGACCATCGATATCGCCAGGGGAATGCTTGGAAGCGATAGCCTATCGGATACTCCGGGGGTTTATGGCGTTTCAAGCTTTAATGATGAAGAACGTATCGCCCGGAAAATGATTTTGGAAGCCGATACTGTCATAAATGTTGTTTCTGCACTTAGTCTCGACCGAGATTTATTCTTGACACTGCAGCTAATTGACATGGGCAAACCGATAGTGCTAGTGCTGAATCAATGGGATGAAGCGCTAGACAGGGGAGTGCAAATAGATTGCAATGCTCTATCGTCGGCACTTGGAGTTCCGGTTCTAACTGCGGTGGCGGTAAAGAAACAGGGAATCGACGATATAAAAAGATCTGTTGATCGTGCCGTCGTTGGATTACAGTCTCCGGTTATGGACATACTGCTGGCCGATCTTACTGCAGCCGGTGCCAGTCGGCAACTGGCCGTTCTCAGCCTTGAAGGCGATGGCGATTCAGCCGCCGCGGCCGGTATTACAGAGGAAAGCAAGCGGCGAGAAATCTATAAACTGCGACGGCAGCGGGTTAATGATTTGACTAGTACTATAGTCATTCAGGCAGAACGCCGGAAACAACTGTCGTCCCACATCGGAAAGTTGCTGCTGCATCCTCTTTACGGCGGACTAATATCAATGGCGGTCTGCTACTTGATCTTCTATCAGTTACTGGGTGTTCTGGTCGCAGGCAATGTAGTTGACTTTACCGAAAAGAAGATAATGAAGGCTTACTATGAGCCATTCGTTCGGCGAACTACTGCAATAATATTTCCGTCTACCATAACCGTGGGAGACAAGAAATTTGATTTTCCGCACGGAACTCTTGCCGATACGTCGCTGGCAGCCCGGCTTGATGCCACCATTCACGGTGGTAAGCCGGAAGATGTTAAGTTCGACTTTTGGTCAACCCGCAATCTAATGTCCGTCATTGGCAACACACTCACCGGCGAATACGGCGTACTTACGCTAACAGTCACTTACCTGCTTGGATTGTTGATGCCATTGGTGATCGCTTTCTACTTCGGTCTTTCTCTAATGGAAGATTCGGGCTACCTTCCTCGATTGGCGGTGTTAGTTGATCGTTTGCTCAACAAAGCAGGGTTGACCGGGAGGGCAGTTATCCCTCTGATTCTCGGGCTTGGTTGCGTGACTATGGCCACCGTCACTACTCGTCTTTTGTCTACCAATCGCGAAAAGATAATTGCCACCGCACTTCTTGGGGTTGCCATTCCCTGCTCTGCGCAGTTGGGGATTGTATCGGGCACACTGGCTCGCACCGGTGGAATTCTTCCATGGGTGATCTATTGCGGAATTGTCGGATCAATTCTGGTGGGAACCGGATTAGTTTTGAATAAAGTATTGCCGGGGAAGTCAGGCTCTTTAATGATCGACCTTCCACCAATGCGGCTTCCTCGAGCCGAAAACGTTTTGAAGAAGACCTGGAACAAGTCGTTCAACTTCATGCTTGAATCAATTCCCATGTTTTGCCTGGCAGGTCTAGTTGTGTCCATCGGGCAGATGACCGGTGTCCTGGACACGTTTGTCCGCGGATTACAACCGTTAACCGTAGGACTACTGCAGCTTCCAGCGGACGAACGAATTGCGACCACGTTTATTCTGGGGATAGTAAGACGCGATTTCGCTGCATTTGGACTGACCGACGTGGCACTCACCGCAGCACAGGCAGTTGTGGCAATGGTGGTGATCACGTTGTTTGTGCCATGCATAGCAACAGTAGGGGTAATGATCAAAGAACGTGGATTCGGCATCGCCATGTCCATCTGGATCGGGTCGTGGATTTTTGCCTTCCTCGTCGGAGGCGTGTTGGCGCGTGTCTTGCCCCCTATATTCCAGGTTGTTTCTTTCTGATGTTTCAGCGCTGAAACTTTCGGATCAGATCCAATACCACTGACCCCTCCAGGCAGGGGGAGACATTCAGCTGGTGGCGCATAAAATTGATTCAACCGGCCCTCACAATAATACGTTTATGCTCAGCGAATATTCGATTCCAGAGTTGATGATGAACAATGAATTGATAATTTCGGCAATCAAGTCTGCGATTACGCAAGAACGTTCAGCAAAATATTCAAAACAACGGCAGCCCCTGGCCTTGTGTCAAACTCGCACGGGTCCTACGTTCGCTCTGACTAGTGTGTTTGCCAAGACTTTGCCAAACGAAACCACTAATATGATGGTATTGTCGGCTTTGTCAGAGGATGGATGATAGCCCTCCGAAGCAACAGAAGTGATCCGGGGCCAAGCGCCAGGTCGCAGATGTGTACTTCAAATGAATGTTGCGGGCAGCAGAGAACGTTGATGTTCTCAAATCGAAGAGGGCGAGGATGTTCGCGACATTCTCTAATTCGATTTGTTTCGCTTTGACTGATGATAATTGACAGCATTTGTTCTCGGAATCGTTTTGCGCCGGTCGTGCGCGATATAGAGATGCCCGTTTTTATTGCAGCGCGGAGATTTGCTGGTATGAGCAACGATTCGCAATATCGAGTTTGAGAAACTCGCTCCGGGGAGGACGACAGCTGAAAGTGAAATCCACAGCCACCGCGAAATTTTTTCAATGTCAAATCAAATTAAATTAGGATAAAGGTCGCGATCGTTGATAAACCCGTTGCTGCGAACCGTATGCGCAGGCACGGTAATCATTTGCGGACTCGAAAGTGCTCCTGCTTAGCAAAAATAAATGAACAGTCCGTGTACGATAACGAATAAAGTAACACTGTGAAATAATCGCGGCTACATTGCGCGCTAAATGTAAAGAGGCTTGGATGCCTTGCCAATACAAGGATTAGGGACGACGAGGCCAATCACTCACACAGCCCTCACATTAGATCGTTATTATAAGAAGTATTAAAGGAGGGTAGTCAAGTGTCGAAATGCAGTGAGGGCGAGGCATTTAGTAACCATGGTGACCAGCCGTAATTACACCATTAACGCCCTTAAGGAACCAATGCTAACCTTGCTAGTCAGGTGAACTATGGTTCTGTTCAAAAAGCGGATCTCACTGTTTACCTGAAAGGATACGTCAATGTCAAACCCAGCAGTGGATGGCACGGGGAACATAATTATGTTTGGAACAGCTCATCATACAACGACGGCTCCATACATCGCACCACCCGTGGTCGAAGTACAGGAAGCCCCGGGTGTCGACCTTTATCGGGTGGCATACCATAGAGATAATTCAAGTTACGACGATTTGCTCTCAGCACTTTTGACGAAAGTCTCGTCTCTACAAGCACAACTCCGCAATTTGACCTAATACTTGCGTCAAATCTATAAGTTCCGCCGATAATTCGCGAGTGCCTTGACACGAAGTCGCGCGCCATTTTAACTAATCAGGTGGACACTTGGGGCTTGGAGAACGAGTTGTTGCGCAAGTGCGAAGCAGGTGTTCACCACTGTTTTGGAGACTTTCATTGCCTGTTCACTAACGCTCAGTCAGACAGAGAGCCCCATACACCAAGCAACCGCGTCCAAATTCACGCACCGGCAGAAAGTGGAACACTGACCATACGCCGATTCCATTCATCGAAAGAACTGTGAACCGATGCCTTTGCGACGGTGTTCTTCGGCAACAAACAACTCGTCGATGGATTATGGAATCTCGTTGACCAAGAGATGCAGAACGGAACCTTTGCCAGGACAATGCGACCGGCAGCGGGTGTCAGCGTAAATATGACTCCCTGGCAGCATCTTTCGCAACCATGGAGCCTTCGATGCTATGTTAAAATTTCAGTCAGCGTTAGTTCGGGGCAGAGACGCGCGGCTGTATTTTGGAGCGAATCGCACGGTTGCCAAACTCTGAAAAAGATAAGCCGTTGCATTCACAGAAGAGAGGGGAGCCCTCGAAGTTCATACTAGCGCTTTTCGCGTTCATGCTAGCCAATGCCTCCCTGGAAGTATTGATGCAAGCGCCGATCTACAGGTTTGCTAATCTTTTGTTCGTTCAGAATCAAGAAGTCATGAAAGAAGTCGCGAGGGAGGATTTCTCCGGAATTGCATTTCTTGGCTCATCCGTTATAGAAGTACCCCTTGCGCTGCTAGATGGACGCCATGGTTACGCTGCGAAACCTGAAAACGCTGAAAAGATTTTGTCGAGTGGGTTGCAGCGTCATTTTGCGGTGCATGATTTCTCAATTGAAGCAGCACTAATTTCAGATCAGTACTTACTGTTGCATCAAATTGCAAAGGCACACACTCGCCCTGATGTCATCGTATTGGCAATTATGGCCCGCGATTTTTACGATACCCGCTGGCCCGTGCGCAGCCAGACATGTGGCTTTAAAGCATTAGCCGGATTATCGCAATATGATCTCTTGCCAAAATATCTCGACACTCTCGATCAGTACGTGGAGTTTTTCCTCTTTCGAACAGTTTTGCTTTACCGCATGAGAACTGTAATTGTCCTGGGGTTTAATCTGTGGCTTCAGATGCTTTTTGTGCGCATCGCTGGTTCGGCACCGGTTGCAGTAAATGCGGGTGCTCCCCCGGCTATTCAAACTGATAAGAGCCAAGCAACTGCAAGAATGAATGCCAGCCTTGCGGAATACACGTCTTGCTATCGGGGCATGCAGATTGGCTCTGAAAGATACGCGCAACAAATTGCCTTTCTTCGTGACACGCTCAAATATGCACCTGT
>JAKFUT010000201.1 GCA_021732565.1 Candidatus Obscuribacterales bacterium | reverse complement strand
GAACTTCGCGTACAGACAAGTCTTGCGGATTGCACCCACCGCGCACCACCAACCAAACCCACAGCGAGCAATTTGCTTTACTCTATTGAAATGATGAGTGGATTCCAGGGCACTATGGGCTGAACTCTACCCACAACACAACTTGCTCCCCCAACGGCTGGCAGCAGAGTGTCACTCCTTTTGCCCGATAGATTGTCACCATGTCTCCAGCTTCTGCAAGAGATAGACCCGGATACTTTTGACGGGCCTCCGACAAGTTGCACGGTACCGAATCAGGACCGATATAGTTGGAACAAATCCTGATTCTAAAGAGCTCGGCACGATCCTTCAGGAACGTCGCACTCACCGCTCCGCGACAGAAATAATATATTGCTCCGTCGGCCAACTCTTCGACTTCTCCCGGCGAACCAAGCGCTGATTCCACATCAACCAGGTGACTTTTGCCAATCGATAAATTGTGCCATTGTCTAGTCATGGTTTCGCTGAGCATAAAAGAGCACCTCCAAAAGATCACCAAGATATCAATAGTAAGCGCTCCCTGCGGCTCCTCCGTCGCCTCGTCCGCACTAGCCGCTCGTTTCGCGCCAGAGCGCGCTCAACTCGCTTCAATTACTTCTTCCGCGAAACAGCTTTAACGGCGGCTTCGTAATCTGCCTTAATTGTTTTGTACAATCCCGGAGAGTCTTTACGCAGACGTTCCGGAGAGAACTGATACAGTGCCATCGCTTCGGCGTGCATTTCACAGGGATGAGTAAAATACTTAGTCGCTGGTCTTACCAGTGCTTGCTCACGCATTTCACCACTGGTCAGAGTGACCTTTCCGTCATCTGGACGCTCACCTTTTACAAACTGCCATTTGCCACCGTCTGCGGGGTCATACTTCCACTGCCTGCTTTCCTTATCCAAAAGTACGGTTCCATGCTCCGCAGTCTTAACCCACCCCATGTCTTCAACAAGTTGTTTGCTTGCCGGTGCTTCCTTCTTTCCGAGATCGAACAGTCCTCTTGTGGATTGATCGTGATGGGAAAGTTCATGAAGCAGATAACCTTCGGTGCCATTCCACCCTTTAGCCTGCTCTCTAGCCATCGGCAACAGAACCAGATCAGGTTTGGTTATTGAGGATGCGGAACTATAAACTGCACCGGTGTTGTTGAGATCTTTTGGTACGGGAGAACTCTTATCCATGAACCATACTTTAAGTCCGGTTGTATCAAGATGCTTCGACTTACTCAATGTATCGCGCAGGACTGTCATTTCCTCCAAACTCGGTTCGACAGCTTTGAAACGATGACCGTAGACCAGTTTAGATTCGCCAGGGGTCGCGACCTTTACACCGAACTTCTCTTGTATTTCCTCTTTTAATTTCTGAATCTCTTCGGCTTTGTCGCCAGTAGCAGGCCGCTCTGCCTCAGGTTCCTTCTCCTTTGGTTCTTTTTTCTCAGTTTCTTTCAGTGGTACAAATCGGAACTTACCTTTATCGTCGATGGACGGAGTGCCCTTTTTAGTATCATCAGACCCTGGACGAAACCACTCCTTGCCGTCTTCAGTCAACCAAGACTTGCCATCAGGGCCGGTAAACGCCTGCAGCTTTCCATCCTTGTCACTTACAACTTGAGCATCGCGGGTTGTACGTCTCTGCGTTCCATCCTTTTGGTATGTGTCAGTTATTCCATTATCAAGATCTTTCTTGATCCACTCTTTGTTCTGGCCAATTTCAATCGTGCCGCGCCATTTTACTTTCGGATTATCGCTGCGTTCCCAGTTCACGCCGGACTTATCCGGACTGCGCCAGGAACCGGTTGCATCCTCGAAGTACTCCGCTTTGCCCTTATACTTCTGTAAGGAAAATTTCTTGGTGCCAACTGCAACCGTATCGTTTTCCTGCTCACTGAGATCTCGCAAACCATGTTTTTTCATGATGGCTTCGAGGTCAATTACCCCCGACGAAACTTTCTTTCCTTTCTCAGGCTTGGGATCATCCTCGCCTTTTGATTCTTTCGCTGGTAGTGGATCGTCGTCAGCGGGTTTAGGATCGTCGTCTGCTGTCATCATCTCCGATAGTGGTGCTGAACCGGTTTTTCGTGTCGGACTCGGCAATTCAGCGAAACTTACCTGCGAATCGGTTCCCGGTGGTGGCACCAGATCGCTGGCGCCTGAGATTCGGGATTGAGGCTCGTCTAACTGTTCGGCATCTTTCGGGTCGATCAGCATCATGACTGGCAGAAATTGACTGGCCCCCACCGAGCCCCGCAGTGCTTGTTGAACTTGCGAGTAAGAATCGCGATCGCTCACTAAATCAATTTGCGACGGCTGTTCTCTCTCGGCCGGTGCTTCGACCGACCGATCTTGAAATTCAGCTCCGTTACCCATTGCTCTCTCTCCCTGTGCCAACTAGAGAACCAACTCCGCGACTTGTAGGGTTCGGGTCAGCGTCAGGCGTTCGGCCAACCCTTGTCACGGTCCATCTAAAGAATGGATCTCAACTGTCTCAAAATAATTGCCACAACTAAACGATTCCGATTTCCACGTACCCGCGGTGAGGTCGAGGTCTGTCCAGCGCCCTGTGGAAAATTGCGGCTGACGCAATTTTCTACAACCCACAAAAGCATTCGATTGCCAAATTCAGAGCGTTTGCAGACTTAGTTGCTAAGGGAAAAATTGCATATTGCGCAATTTTCCATAGTCAACGGGAAGAGCTCCCTCACTCGATCAAGTTTGCTAAGCCGTGATCAGGCCCAAAAGATGGAGACCGCAACAGGGAAGACGGCCACTCGGCGATTCCTGATCGCCTCTGAACAGCGTTGGCCAGCCCCGTTCTCGGCTGCGTACAAGCCAGAGCAGTCGAAACCGAGGCGAAGAAACCTAGATGCCAGTGAAGTATTCGCGCAAAGGGCGGACAATAAGTTGAGACCGGACACACGCATCAACTACGTCTAATCTCACAGCTTCTGTTGTACCGAGAATATAACTATCAGGAGGAAGCTCGGGAAACCGCGCGGCACTCCCTGGCATAAGCTCCTTCAATTCGTTATAGCGACAATGGTCTGAGCGAACAAATCCACGCGGCACTTCATTGGGACTAAGCCAGATCCATTGCGGAGTTTTCTCGGTGCCCAGACGAGCACGGTGCAGCATATCCATGCGCCCGGGAATCCGCCGGGTCAAACTCAATAGAGAGCGTTGAGGACAACAGAGATTCTACTGTTTCTAGCAAAACCAATTAACAAAGATAGCACCTGGCTCTTATGCGTTGAACAAACTATCTTTGGTTCACAATGAAATCATACTCACAGATGAGCGATTCATCGCCCTCCAGATGCAGGGCGACAAGAACCCATCGAACTTGTTCTTGTCCCGAAAAGATCCCTCTCCCTTTTCAATCGTTGAGATAAATTCGTTGGGGAGCGAGAAACGAACCATAGAGTCCGAGTTGATAGACAAGATGTGGAACGTTCGATTATGAGCCAACCGCGACTGAGAATAAAGCACTGTCGATTTCGGGCGGCGTATCTATCGGTCTTCTTCTATTCTGGTAGGATTTGTTTGCTAGCTCTGTTTTCTCGTTCATAGTCTAGTTGCGGGACTTAACTCATGACCTTACCCGACAAATCGGATTTGACAGGACAAATACAGCAGTTATTGTCGAGCTATCCGCCGAGCTACTCGTGGGTAACTCGCGAATTAGAGACCAGAACCGCCGTCGAGTTGCTTCATGTACTGGCCTGCTTAGAACGAGAGCTTCCCGCAAGAACTAAGTGCAGCGCTCTGGCACGCGCGCTGTTCGGACATTCAGAAGAGGGGTGGGGCGCAGTGGAAGCAGTTCTGACCGATGCGCAAACACAAACCCCTGTGGAATACCATGAGTTGCTGAATAAAGTAGTTATCGAGTGGTCCCACTCAAATTATTCGACAACACATCTTTCGCAGACTTTCCTTACTATGATTTCAATCGCCGGCTTCTGGCCGGCACTGCTTCATCTCATAGATCTTAGCTATGACCATGGCCCGAAAATTAACTATTTGTCGATAGATGGTCTGTTGAACGAGACTTCATTGGTTCTCGAAAATATACTGAAGCAAGCGCTCACGCTAACGGCCGATTCGAGCTCGATATCACCTTCAGATTTGCTCGATGTTCGCGCAAAGGCAGCAAAACTACTCGGAACTATTCCGACGAAACCACAATCTTTATCGCTGATGCGATCGCTACTGAACGACGGTGACAGAACAGTGAGACGATGGTGCGCGTATCATCTGAGCCATCGAGAACCCGCGACCAAGGGCATAGCTTCACCATTGGCAGAAGCTTGTTTTGACGACTGGACTTCATACTGTGATGTGCCCGGGGGCGTATTCACTGCTTGCCAGGGGCTGAATAAACTGCTCATCCATCAATACGAGAAAGACCCACAGGTGCGTTCTCATTGGCAATCGATGACAAACCGCTGGTCGGAACTTTCTACATCTACACTTCCGTCAAACATCCCAATGGCCAGGCAGGGGATCAATTTTTTTTACGCCACGTTTTCGAAAAACAGCCTAACCGATTTCATCGTTTGCGATTCACCACTTACAGCTGCTGCTGTTGCTCTCGCCCGCCTTACCTCGCCTTCGGAGTCACCCGAATTTTCTATTGAAGCGAAAGAGAATGCTTGCCTTGTTGCGTTAGTCGATAGCTATCGATCTCAATTTCCTCGCTGGAACACTTCCGACCTCCGAGACTCACTTAGGACCATTATGAAACAACCATACGGTGGTCCGTTTGGCGCATCCTGTCGCGAGTGGCTGAGAAAATGGTATCTCCAAAACCTTCCCGATGCAGAGAGTATTGCGTGTAAAGCAATTGCAGCTGACCTCAAGCGTGCTCTTGCTCCAAATGGGAGCAATTCGCACGCAGGGTCCGGCCAAGATAGGATTATCAACGAACTTAGCAAACATGATTCGCATGGACAGCTAATCTCGCAATGGATTGCACTGCAAAAGTTGCTCTCCGTAGCTAACACGAATTCAGTCGATTCGTTCCTCAGCAGTGCTTGCCACCAGCTGTTAGCCACTACTCTCTACCCGATTGATGGAGTCTGGCTTATTGTGCTTGAACTGCTCGAGAAGATCTGTTCTCCAGACAAATTCGCAGGGTTAACACAAGCGATAGGGAGCTGTGGCGGTGTGCTCATGCTTAGAGATCTCTGCATTCTCATCGAACGACCGTTTATGTGCACCAATGAACCGACCATTGGCACCACGTTAACTTACCGGGATGGATTCACCCTGACGTATTGGCGGGGCGGCTATGTTCCGCCGGAGGTTGTCCAGGAGTTCACTCCGCTAAGTAACATCGAAAACGCTAGCGGTTCACCTTTCAAGCAGGTTATAAGCGAACGATACTTGCTAAAGAAAATCCCCGCCCGACTTCGTGCACTCTTTCTTTCGCGAATGAGACCTATCTTTTCAGAAGATGTAGTCAATCAAGTCTCAAGGCTCAGACTCACACCGACTGACGAATTTGACATATGGTTCATTTCGTGTGTAGCACCACTCGATCTCGAAAGATACCTCCAAGCACGTAGGCAGTGCGAGCCCGAGCAGCTAAAGCGTCTGTTTTTTCAAATTCTTTCTAAAATGATGATTGACGGCAATCGCAGCGACTTCATCCGCGAGCGATTGCTCATTGAAGCTATAGACACTTGCTTGCCTGCAGCACTCGTCAATGTCATTGAAAAGTACAAACTCCCGCTCTCTCTACAAGGTTGCCGAGAAATCACATTCACTCTAGCAGCAATTGTGCTGCGCCCAGAGAGGTTTGCATTACAATCTGAAGTTGATCGAAGCACGGGGGCCGCCCATACCCCCAATGACATAAACGACCTTCGACTTCGTGCACTGCGGCTCTTGCCAGGTACTGTGAAAGAAGCCTCCTGCCTTGTTCCGATGCTAAAGACTTTACTGCATGATAGCTGCAAGCGTGTCAGAAATTGTGCCGCCGGATTACTCTCAACGGTGGCACCAGCCAGCCCGGAAGTTAAACTTGCATGGACGGAGTCATTGTTGAGTAAGTGGAATACGGAAGCATTTGGCGGTTTCACTCACCAATTGAAATCAGCTTGCCTTTCACGTGATGACTTGCCGCATTATTGCGCCAGATGGTACCAGCAGGGGTTGTCGTGCGCCAGGATCAACGAATCGAAGGTTATGGCGGCACTAAAAGATTGGTACCGGATCAAAGAACTGGAATTACCTGCAAACATAATTCAATGTGCGTCTCCCATGGCCGCCGCACTTCACCTATTGCTTGAGCTGGGCTTGCAGCTGCATGAGACTCTGAGGCATTCAGGATCTGAGGGAGCGGCTCCGAGCGATAATTTCGGGCCTCCGCTGCGCTTAACAGACAATTTCTACGAACAGCTGAGGTCCACTGAAACTTGTACCCCTATGGATAGCTGGTTCCGAAGATGGGACGAAGGTCCGGGAATGCTGCATCGTACGGTAAAGACCGCACTCCAGAAGCACATAATGCAGTATGTCAATCCCCGAATTCTCAATGCGCTGCGGGGAAAACCTTCTACCGGACATTGGCGGATAGCAGGACGATATTATCCTACTACTGCGCAAATCTACTCAACCTTCATTGAAATTGGCCAACAATTACGCCAGCCTCCGCTTCGCAACAGCGTTGATTTGTCCTGGTGGTTCAAGTCCTTCTGGGCGATTTTCGAGAGTTACCTGGACGGCTTTGGCCAGTTTGACGGCGCCTGGCTCGCGCTTGTGGATTTCATCGCGGGCGATTCATGCCGGAACGAACAGCTCGACTGCTTGATAAACGTATCCCAAAATTGCGGCTTCATTTACGTAGCTCCAGAACGTATGCTGCCCGGCGCGTTGATTATTGTTGATCGACCAGCAACGTTCCAATTGACGAGTTCGAACAGCGAAATGTTTTTTCAATACCTCGATGGCTGGGCCGCCACCGCCAGCGGTGAGCCAGTCTTTCCTCACTCCGCAGAACAATCGCAGTCGGCAGTCCGTTCGCAAAGAGAGCCTGAGCCCACCAATCGCGACATCGAAGAGTATGTCACCGGAAGAATAATGGAGGAAGAACGCTCGCTTCCCAGCATAGAATTCAAACGGATGGTAACCCGGAGCGGCCCCGAAGTGGCAATCGTCTACTCACGAGAACCACGTTTAACGGACATTTTCAAAGATACATGCCTGCATATTCCCGCACGATATCGGTCGTGGATGACAAATTTAGTTTGTAGGATTATTGATCTTAATCGAGAAGTAAGTGAGGAGATGGACCATAGCTACCGGGAAATGTTGCTCTACGAGAATGGACTCACCGAGTACGATCTGGAACTGGAATCCTCAGAGCTGGAAGAAATGGAACGGGGAGATCGAGAGGACCTGGTACACAGATTTGACAAAATCGCTGCGCTAATTAACTTGAACAAACATTGGTACGACCAGACTATGGAGGCCATCAGCGACTTTCTTCTAGCCATCAGCGAAATTACTTTTGAAAGGGCGTTATTAGTAAGCCTCATCGGCTGGCACAATAACGACTTGCACTTACCCTGGTCGCGAATCTTGAGAGATATAAATGTATGTTTTTTCGGTAGAGAGATGGTGCAAATCTTGATTGATCTGCTGAGAGATCCGCTGTTCCTATCTGAGGTGGCCGGTTCGCCACTTCTCAAGCCAGCCCGCGAACCAGGGAAAGTGCAGGTTTATTACCATATTTTCGTGTATCCCGGGTTGCCCACACAAATTGTGCAGTGGATCCGTGATTATGGAGGGAGGGTAGAGGATCTTCGCGGGTTGTTGACGGAATCAGATTATCAGGTAAGAGCTGCCACTGTATCCCAATTGTGCCTGTGGGCACCAGATACACCGGATCTTTCTAAACATGTATCGCTACAGATAATCGACGAATCTAGAAACATCGAGATTCGTCGCGCGTTGATAAATTGCTATGGACAATCCCGCTATATTGTCGATACCGGATCAAGCATAATCGATGAAAGTGAGTATGGAACTCTATACCGCACGAACATTGACGGTGATGAACCGTTGGTGATGGTAAAAGTAGTTAACAGCACACCCGAATCCGACGGCTCATTTCGGGAATATTTTCTGCGAGTCCCACCCGACAGCACCACCGCTCTCAGGGCTGTAGCCTGGACATTTCAGCTGGACTACGCGGAATATTCACCCACCATTGAATCATGATGTTTGCTCGTTGTAAGAGCACCGGCTTCGCTTCCCTCGCCTCCTCCGCGCCAGGCACTGCAAGATTTTGCCGAAAATCTTCATAGCCGGTTATTGATTCAGGTAAGTCTTTAGACATGGAGGTAATTTTAGTACGAATGGGTTGCCAACGAGCAAACCACTCCATCCCGACCCATTACAGCTCTCGAAAGAGTTTACAGTCACAGGCAAGCCTGAAATCAGGAAGTAGACTCAGAGTCAGGTTTCTGCAGGAACTCTCACAATTGTGGTGCCGCCGTCCTTTGCAAAAACATGTAGACAAGATTGTATTTCTACATTGATCTTTCGGCATGGTCAGTTCTCGTACGAGGTCTGTCTCACTGGTAAACAGCTGATTACGGTGATACGCTTGTAGGAATTTTATAGCCATCAAAATTGGATATCAATGTCATGGCAATGAACGGATCAAGTAGATTGAAAATGATTCTACAGAATTTCTACGAGCATGTTGCAATGCCGCAGCCTGTTGAGCTCCGCCAAAACCGAGCCAGTGCACCGTCTACAAATTAGCTACACGAAACCGCTAATCACGGGCGCGTCACCGTTGTGAGAGTTCCAATACAAGCCTTAAATCGCTCTGCTGTTTTTCTAGTCGGGGATTCTTTTCCAGGTGATATCAGATGTCATTTCGCCTGCGTCCCACGTCGTCGAGCCATCGTAGTACTGTGCAAGTGAGCGTTTTCCCGTTATCGTTTGCCCGTCAGCAGAGATGACCAGATCGCAAGTGCCATGATCATGCGGCGCTAGTTTAATATCTGCTGCCTTCGCATAGGTGTAGGCGCTGTTGCTATGCATTGTGTTGGGTCCCGTAGGTTTGAGGTGTGCAACACTTACATCGCCTACTTTCATACGATATTGATTATTCGGCAATTCAAGAATAGTGACAGTCAATTCCTCACCCTGCCGATCAATTCTGACAGTTGAACCTGCCTGTGTTTTCCAGTGTCCATATGCGTTTCTCCAGGTCGCCTTTGGCTCCACATCTCTGCCAAGCTTTTTCATTCTTGCCTTGATCTCTTGGATGAGTGGAATTATGCGTGCATCCCCTCTAAAATTGGCACTTGCTGTGACTACGCGGTCTATTTTCGCGCGACATTGGTGTATGTGCCATGGGAACCTGTGGCCAGCTGAATACAGGCAGCCATCTTCAACATTTTATCGACAGCGGGCTGCGATTCAGTGGTGGAGGTGAGGGCACGCAGTACCGGTGAACTGGCCATCAGCGTAATCAGAGACACCTCGGAGGTAGCCAACCTGTGACCGTCTAACTCGTGTTGCTTCACTCGACGACGACCAATAGAATCAGCGGCATAGACGGAATCAAAGGCTTTGACGTCTTTGCTCAATAGCGTCTCTTCACCAGCGGCGATATCAACATGGTTGTTGCCGATTCGCTGGCGCACGGTGCCCGGTCGTCCTTCCCACAAAGTCCTGACCTTAGTGACTAAACTGTCTTTACTGATAAGGGCAATAGAACCGGAGGAGATTGTTATCGTGCTGTCAGCTGTCCGAACTAAAGTTGGTCTGGTGGCAATAAGTAGCACTTCACCACGTTTGAGATTAACCGTACTTCCCTGAAGCTCCACCTCAGCTCCCCGATGTTTGATCATCGCGGTGCGCGTGGTCAGACTGGTCAGGTGACCGTTTGTTGTGGCAGTGGCACCAAGAGTGGTGCTGAACGCGACAGGTTGAAGAGTGTTGGCATGGAATGGCAACGCACTACGCTCTTGTTGTTTATCCTTCGGCTTGTCAATTTGCGATAGAGGCTCGCCATCGCGCATTGAGGGCCCTTGCTTGTCAGGACCCTGCTTGCCTGTAATTTCGCTCTTCAGATGATCGATACGGCGTTTCGTCAAACATCCTCGATCTTGTCCGCAGGTTAGCAGACGTTCTCCATTCACCACTTGCGAACGATCGATTCTAGATTTGGAGATCAACCGTCCTGGAACATTTACATTGACCTGAACCGACTGGCGTGTGATTCCATCTGAAGCCGAGATATCAGCTCCGTTAGCTTTATCTGATGCCACCACTAGCTCTTCGCCGCCAGATATGGTCAGAGAAACACTTTCGCGGCTTGATGCTACGGACATTTGTGCCGGAGTGTTTGTAAGATTTGTCACTCTCACGAGATTAGGGTTAGTAGTGTCAACGAGAACCACGGATCCAGCTGGAATAGTAACTATGCCAAATTGGGTAGTCACTGTCAGTTCCGTTCCCGAACCAGCCAATATCGCCAGCTTCCCTTGATCCAACAAAACATTATGCGGTTCGACCAATGAAAGGCGGCTGCCTTCCGCTCCAATAATCATGGTCTGATTATCGTCTTCCAGCACAAACGGCATAGACGGCCCTTCTGCCACGTACCAAGTTCTACCGTCTCCTGC
The DNA here is from genome assembly GCA_021732565.1 of Candidatus Obscuribacterales bacterium. Lineage (GTDB taxonomy): Bacteria > Cyanobacteriota > Vampirovibrionia > Obscuribacterales > Obscuribacteraceae > JAKFUT01. The sequence goes on along the minus strand of JAKFUT010000201.1, from coordinate 12,507 downwards.
CATTAAATTCTGAGCAGGCTGAGTCTGATTGCTGGAAAGATTGACACCGTACTGGATGCGATCTGTAGGAACCCCGGTGTTGACGAATCCCGGAAGAGAAAGATTGGGATTGACGCTGGTACTTGAACTTGTAGAGGTAGAGGGAGAAACAGGAGGCACTGCAACCACGGGCGGCAAAAGATCAACGGCTATAGCGGCCAAGGACGGCGGGTCAAAACTTACCCTGGCTGTTCCGGTTTGCGAAATGAAGATCACTCCTCCTTTCAATGAATATTGATTTCCATCAACCGTGTTCACATTGGGCGGGAGAGCAACGCTGGAGTTCAGCAACTGGAATACCGATCCACCAGAGCTAGTGAAATTCGGCGCAGATGGAACGAACGGGATTCCGGCGCCGATGTTTATCTGCTCCGTATTACTGCGGGTATTGATGAGTGCCTGCAACGCAGCGGCCGGTCCACCGGTGATACCACCGGCGAAGACTCCCAGGGCGCCACCGTTGTAGTTGTCGATGACAGCGCCACCGCTAGTAGTGAACGTGCCACCGTTATCATCCAATTTGCCTACGGAAATCAAATTAGATGCATCACCGACCTTGATGTTCCCTCCGCCCACCAACCAGAGGAAACCGCCATAGGCAGTAAGGTTATCACTCTTTCCAATATCGATGGTCCCGCTCGCGTTAATTCCAAGGTCTCCGGTACCACCGGTGGTCATGCCACCACGCGAGGTGACCGACACATTATCATTAATGGCGATATTGTTTCCGGTTATCTGAACCTGACCATTTTGCTGCACGGAGTTCTTAGGCATTAGCGAAATGGCGGCGGTGTTCGCCTGCCCGGCACTGACCGTTACCCCGGTGCCTGCGACTTGCCCCAGTTGCACATCTGCGGTGGTTTTCAGAATAACGTCGTTTCTTGCCACTGTCTGGCTGCCGGCATCGAGAAGCAGTGTTCCGCCGACAATGACACTGATACTACCAGCAGTACTATTCAACGAGCCGCTATTGGTGAAGCGTCCTGCCCCCGATGACTGGAAGCTCAGTGAATAAGCACCTGTTACAGTTGTGCCCGCGGCCACAGAGATGTCACCGGTATTGGTGCCATCTCCGATCAACACATTTCCTGCAGTAATATTTGCCAGTTGTGTCAAGTAATTGGTGTTAGCTGCCACACCGGCCACATTGGTCAAAACCAGAGCATTTGTCAGGGTTTTCGGATTATAAGCTACAGTCCCCGTGCCGGCATTTATCGCATTGAAGCTGGACAGTACAAGACCATCAGAAACAATATTGATCGAGTTATTCCCGGCAGTTTTTACCGTTCCGCCAGCGCCGACCAGGAGCACGCCACCGCTGCTTACCGTAACGCCACCCGGTCCTGATACAGTCGTATTGACGGTTACACTGCCGGTGTCGCTGTACGTTACCGTGCCTGAACCAGTGGTTCCCGCGCTAGCGGCCAGCACCGTCGGTACGCCCGTCGTTACATTGGTCAAATTGATACTGTTGTTCGAAGAACTCTGTGCGGAAATATCGCTGGCGTTGGTGTTAAATGCAATACCAGTTCCAATGGACCCGTTGGTAGAGTTAAGCTGCACTGACGAAGCATTAACCACACCACCGGCACCACTCAGAATATCTCCTCCCACCGAAACTGTTACAGTGCGGCCCGCATCGTTGACGGAGCCGTTGTTCGTAAAGCTCTTATTGGCGGCACCTTTGCTCTCAAAGAATAGATTGGAAGACACGTTCAATGTTCCAGAAACAGTGATATTCCCGCCGTAGCTGCTTGTGTCGCCAACATGCACGCCACCGTTAGCAGTCACATTGGCTAAATCAGTCACGAATGTTCCAGTGGTGCCCACACTGACGTCACTTGTGAGGTCTGTCGGCAGTAAGGTGAGTGAACCGGCCAAGACCTTTACCAGACCGTTCACATTGTTGAAGTTGAAGCTGTCCGCAGAGAGCACCATCGCACCCGTATTCGAGCGCAATTCAGTGTTAGCGGCTACCACGATGGAAGCACCAGCCGCCGTAGACAGATTCAAGTTTCCATTTGCAACCAACCCGTTGGCAGTGCCTACACTGGTGGCCAAGTTAGTTATTCTAAAACCATTGAGAACATTTTTGATATCTATAGATTTGCCCGCACTGCCGGCCAGGTCGACAAGGCTATTGCGATTGACTATGATCGGCGCTGCGCCAGAACCAATGGCACCACCTGCCACCAAAATTATTGATGGAGCGTCTAAGCCACCCTGTCCCGCGCCATTTGCCGTGATATCCCCGCCACCGCTACGGATACCGATGGCGGTGGCAGCTGTAACAGCATTTGTGCCGCCGCCTAGAACCACACCGGAATTCCCGTTATTAACGATAGCAATCGATACCCCCGAGACCTTTCCTTGAATCGAATTAACGCCTGAAACGCCAGAGTTGATCGTCAATGCCGGCCTAGGCGTATTTACCGTTTCCGAAATAGTGATTAGTCCTCCCGCATTGGCGGAAGTGGTGGCCAGAATAGATCCATCAACTTGGATCATGCCGTCGGGGCCAGCAACGCCAGGGTTAGATATGTTGATTGCTCCAGCACTCGCAACCGCCGTGGTCGACGAATCGATGTTTCCGGCGATGGAGACATTCCCCAGTTGCAAAACACTGATGGAGATGCCGCCACCGCCGCCGGTGACACTCGATGAAGTTATCGGTCCGGTGGTGGCAAGGTCTCCGGCGGCTCCTAGAGTGATTGATGCCCCGGTGGTGCTCAAAGAGCCCGTACTAACACCAGAGCCAACTATTAACGGGTCTGCGGTAAAGGAAAGACCAGGAGCAACGCCCGTAGTAAGCGAAATCGTCGCTGTCGGGCCGCTAAGCGGAATTCCTGTAAATACGCTGATTGCGCCGGAGCCGGTGGTACCGCCGGAAGTATCAATGGAGCCGGTGGTAACACTGTTAGTGCCCCGAGAGAACACACCCTGCGCTCCTATAATGACAGCGCCGCTTGAGGCAGCCTTCCCGCTTGTCTTGGTGCTCCCCTGTATGTTGATGCGCCCGCCGCTGCCGAAAGCCGCTACTTCAACAAGTCCGCCCCGGGCACCGGCGACAGTGCCCCTGGTGTCTACCGCCGCGGAATTAGTCATGACAAGGCTGCCATTTGAAGTGTTTGTGGAAGCCGCAGTATCTATATTGATGTTGCTGGCATCGAGAGTCCAGACTGTGCCAGTCGATATAAATACACTACCGGCACCAGCCCCGGAGACTCCCTGACGTGCGGTCAAGGTCCCGGTAATATTCAAGTCCGCGCCACCAATCACGCTGATTAGCCCCGGGTTCGAAAGGGCACCACCAGTCTGATTTGCTGTAATGTTTCCGACGCTTCCGGAAAGTCCACCCGAGGCACCCGACAAAACGAATACCTTTCCGCCCGCACCGTTGGTACCATTTGCGGTGACATCGCCGAGTGCAGTTATTCTCCCTGCATTGGGACCAAGCGCCCCTGTTGTGGCCAGCCCCGCACCCAGAAGTACGGTACCGCCCGCCGATCCTGTAGAAGTTATGCTGCCTGCAGCAACGTTGCCGGCAGCAAGAACCGTAATTGCTGCGCCTGTTGTCGTAAGATTCCCTACTTTCACCCCGGCGCCAGTGATCGCATTGGTGTAGTTCGTCGTTCCGGGATTAAGATTTCCTACTGTGGCTCGATTAATGGTTACAGGGCTCGAGAACGGGTTTCCCGTATATATAGTAATCGAACCGGTGCCGGACACACCGCCTGCGGTATTGACGGCCCCCAGTGTAATGGTGTTGGTGCCGAGAGACGGATTAGCCTGCGCAATGGCGACAAAACTGCCACTATTAAAGGCTATAGAGCCAGCCGACAGAAGCGGAGCACTGTTCATGCTAATTGAGCCATTGCTGCCAAAGGCAAGCAGGTTTACACCGGTACCACCACCGGTTGTAGAGGAACCATCGATGTTTCCGGTGATATTGAGAATACCGTTGCTTCCCGAGGTCAGCGGGTCGATGGTGAGCGTACCTGCGGTTCCTGCCGGAATCGTCCAGCCTATACCCGTGGCTAGTGTTATTCGCGCATTAGAGTTTGAATTGAAGGACTTGCTGGTCACATTGCCGGAGACCGTCAGATTGCCGCCTCCCAGTACCATGATGTTGCCCGATGAAGAGGCTGCTCCATTTGCGTTGGCGGTAAGACCCGCCGAAATATCGGTAGCGGTAGTTCCTGAGGCAAGCAGGATTTGCCCGCCACCACTTGAACTACCATTGGACGACACGGAAGTGAGACCGATAATGGCTCCGGTCCCCGTGCCCACTGTATTGGCGCCCGCCAGGATTTGAATCGGGCCTCCCGCTCCGGTAGTGAGAACCCGGCTCGCCGAAACATTTTTCGCTGAAACATTACCTCCGGCAATGACAGTAATCGACACTCCCTCAGTGGTAAGATTCTTGGTCGAAATTCCCGGCGAACTGCTCAAAATAGACTGTTCAATTACCGGTGTTACGCTATAGGCTCCCGCACCGTTAAGGTTTAAAGTGGCTGGCGCCGTCAGCGGAGTACCGGTAATGACTTGAATAATGCCACCAGCACCACTTGTGGTTCCCGCTGTGCTCACATCGGAATTGAGGGTAATGGTATTACCGGGTCCTGAGCCCTGAGCGGTAATAACAATGTTTCCCGTATTGAACGGACCACCGCCGCCCGCCGTGAGAAGAGTGCCGTTCACTGTGACGGTGCCATTCACTCCCATGGCGGCAAGCGTAACGGGAGCACCACCGCCAGTGGCAGTGGAAGGTCTGGTGTTAATTTGTCCGTTAATGGTGAGGGCGCCGGTTAGGCCCCCACTGGAGAGGGAGTTATCCAAAGTCAAAGCTGAAAGGGAGGAAAACCACCCTGCACCTGACGTGGTCTGAATTGCCGCTGTGCCACCAGTGGCTCCATTGATTGACCTGGCGCTGAGGTCGGACATCACAGTGAGATCCCCGGCGGAAATCAACTCAATTACGCCACCATTGGCTGCTCCTGAGGATTGAGCGTTGACGGTTATCGCACCGTTGATAGTGGCTCCACCTGTGCCACTAGCGACTAGTACTCGGCCGCCATCACCATTACTGCCATTGCTGGTAATAGCACCGAGGCTGGTGATGGAGCCTGTCCCGGGTCCTAATGTAACCCTAGCTCCAGCCAGGACGGCGACATTTCCGCCCGCTCCAGTGCTAGTGGCGGCTCGACTAGCAACAATGTTGCCTGCTGAAACGTTTCCTCCTGCAAACAACAACACCAGACCCGCGTTTGTTGTCAGGTCTTTTACTGAGATTCCGGGATTGGAAGCCAGAATTGTGGAATTAAGAACAGCCGAAGCGGAAAGACCACCACCAGTTGAGCTGATAGTTTGGGCGGCGGCGAACGGATCGCCAGTGACCAGTCTGAGGCTGGCTCCCGAAGCGTTCCCTCCAACCAAACTAACGTTCTGTGCGATGGTTATTGTATTGCCCGTCTGCGTTCCCTGCGCAGTGACTTGCAGCGAGCCGCCACTGGAAGCCGAGCCAACGGCTGCGTTCAGTAACGGGGCGATATTAACGGTCACTGTTCCATTCGCCCCGAAGCCAAGCAGGTTTAAGTTACCACCGGCACCGGTTCCGGCCGAAGTAGTATTGATTAATCCCGAAACGGTCAAGGCACCATTAACACCGCCAACGGCTAAAGCGGGGTCGATTGTCAGGTTTGAACCGGCAAGATTCGTAACCCAGTTTGCACCGGACAACACCGAAGTGGTGGTACCTCCGGCGTTCGAACCGCGGCTGGCAATTCCACCGTTCAACGTGACGTTGCCACCACCAATGATACTAATGGTTCCCGCTACAAAATTTCCTGCTGCAGCATTGGCTGTTATGTTGCTAGCCAGAGTTGTTGCATTCGTGCCAAAAGCGAGTGTCACCGCACCACCATTACCAGAGAGTCCGTTGGTAACAATATCTCCCGCGCCTGTAATGGTTCCAGCGCCCGGTCCGCCGGATACACGGGCGCCGGCCAGAATACTGATCGATCCGCCGGCACCGGCATTGCCCACGCTTCGCGTAGCAGTGAGATTGCCAACGTTTACGTTGCCCCCCGCAATCAATATGATCTGGGCTCCATTTGTGGTGAGATCACTGGTCTTAATTCCAGATCCTGCCCCCAGAATGGTTGTACTCAAATTATTAGTTACTACGGAGGGTGCTCCGGAAGCGTTGTAGTTGTATGTTACCGGACTTGCCAATGGATTGCCGGTTACTAAACGAATAGCGCCAGTGCTTGAGTTGTTGCCACCGATAATCGAAACAGGCGCACTTATGGTTATCGTATTGCTGCCGAGTGTGCCTTGTGCTACCGCTTGCAGCGTGCCATCGTTGAAAGCGGTTCCAGTGGCGGCAGTGAGCACAGGAGCCGTGTTAACCGTGATAGTGCCGTTGTTTCCGAAAGCGGCAAGGTTAAGACTACTGGCAACGCCCGTGCTGGCGGTCTGCGGGCTGGTGGTCACCAGTCCGTTAAGAACGAGCGCACCGCTGGCGCCACCAGAGGCATTATCAATCACAACGTTTGTCGTTCCCGCCGTTATGGACCAGTTCGCTCCCGCACCAATAAATATGTTGCTTCCTCCCCCCCCGTTCCTCGAACGCGAGTTGATGGCACCGCCAACGGTGAGATCACCACTAGCCACGATGGTCACAGACCCTGCATTGGCAGCTAGCGTACCGCCACCATTGGAAGTGATGTCATTAATCAGGTTGGTGGCTCCCGTTCCCGAGAATAGAGAGACAATTCCTCCGCTGGAATTGAGCCCGTTGCTGGTAACCAGGCCCAGTGCAGTGATAATGCCGGTCCCTGGCATAGCGCCGTTCAGCCGAACCCCGGCCAGCACCGACAAAAGCCCGCCGCTACCATTGGCTCCCGCCACGCGAGTAGCGGTGAGGTTGCCGGCACTCACACTTCCACCGGCCAGTATGAGAATTTGCGCACCGTTTGTGGTGAGATCCGACGTCTTAATTCCCGGGCCTGCTGCCAGAATCGCAGCGCTCAGATTGTTGGTACCCACACTGGGCGCGATCGGCCCGGCATAATTTACAGAGACTGGAGCTGCAAACGGGATTCCTGTTACCAGGCGAATTGCACCCGTATTAGCATTGTTGCCTCCGACAATTGAAATTGGGGCATTGACGGTGATAGTGTCTGTAGCAAGCGTGCCCTGCGCCACCGCTTGCAGTGTGCCATCGTTGAATGCAGTTCCGGTGGCAGCGCTAAGCACTGGCGCCGTGTTGACTGTGATAGTGCCGTTGTTGCCGAAAGCGGCAAGGTTAAGATTACTAGCAGTTCCGGTGCTGGCGGTCTGCGGACTGGTGGTCACCAGTCCGTTGAGAATCAGAGCACCGCTGGAGCCACCAGTGGCATTATCAACCACAACGTTTGTCGTTCCCGTGGTAACGGACCAGTTCGCTCCGGCACCAATGAATATAGTGTTTCCTCCACCCCCGTTTTTCGAACGCGAGTCGATAGCACCGCCAACGGTGAGATTACCACCAGCTACTATGGTCACAGCCCCTGCACCGGCTGCTACAATGCCGCCGCCATTCACGGTGATGCCATTAGTCAGGTTGGTTGTTCCCGTTCCCGAGAATAGTCCGACATTTCCTCCGTTGGCATTGAGCCCGTTGTTGGTAATCAGGCCCAGTGCAGTGATAACGCCGGCTCCGGGCGTAGCACCGTTCAGCCGAACCCCGGCCAGTACGGCTACCGCCCCGCCACCGCCATTGGCTCCCGCCACACGAGTAGAGGTGAGATTGCCGGCATCCACACTCCCGCCTGCCAGTATGAGGATTTGTCCACCGTTTGTAGTGAGATCCGACGTCTTGATTCCCGGTCCGGCGGCCAGAATCGCGGTGCTCAAAATGTTGGTGCTTACGGCGGGAGCACCGACAGAAGTGAAATTTAAGACTACCGGACTTGCAAAAGGACTGCCCGTTACCAGACGAATCGCGCTGGAAGCCGCATTGTTTCCTCCGACAATCGAAATCGGGGCATTAATAGTTATGGTGTTGGCAGCCAGGGCGCCCTGAGCCACCGCCTGCAGTGTTCCATCGTTGAATGTCGTTCCTGCAGCAGCGGTGAGAACCGGCGCCGTGTTAACCGTGATTGTGCCGTTGTTTCCGAAAGCGGCAAGGCTAAGGTTACCAGCGATGCCAGTGCCAGTGCCTGCTGCTTGCGGACTGGTGGTTACCAGTCCGTTAAGAATCAAAGCACCACTGGCGCCACCAGTGGCCGAGTCGATGGTGAGGTTTGTCGTTCCCGCGGCAATCGACCAGTTCGAACCCGAACCGAGGAATACAGTTGAACCTCCCCCCGCGTTGATGGCGCGAGAATTGATCGCACCACCGACAGTGAGATCACCTCCGGCAACAATGGTCACGGACCCTGCGCCAGCAGCTAATGTGCCCGCCGCATTCGAGGTGATGGCATTGGCGATGTTGGTGAGTCCGGTTCCAGAGAAGAGCCCGATCTGTCCTCCGCTCCCATTGAGCCCGTTGCTGGTAATCACGCCTAGAGTAGTGATAGCGGCAGCCCCCGGAGTAGAGCCGGTCAGCCGAACACCCGCCAGCACTGAAACCGAACCGCCGGTACCATTAGCACCCGCTGTCCGCGTCGCCGTGATATTACCGGCACTCACACTTCCACCTGCAAGAACGAGGATTTGGGCGCCGTTCGTAGTTAGATCTTGAGTCTTGATTCCCGGACCCGCCGTTAGAATCGTGGCGCTCAAATTATTGGTTCCCACGGAAGGCGTCGAAGGGCTAACGAAATTGACAGTTACAGGAGCGGCAAACGGGTTTCCTGTTACCAGACGAATCGCTCCACTATTTGCATTGTTGCCTCCTACAGTTGAAATCGGGGCATTAATCGTGATCGTGTCGGCTGCCAGAGCGCCCTGCGCTACCGCCTGCAGTGTGCCATCATTAAAGGAAGATCCGCCGGCCGCGCCGAGAACGGGGGACGCATTCACCGTTATGGTACCACTGTTTCCAAAGGCTGCCAGAGTCAGAGATCCCGCGGTTCCTGTGCTGGCCGCTTGCGGACTGGTTGTGACTACTCCGCCGAGGACCAGCGCACCGTTGGCGCCACCATTAGCCGAATCAATAGTGATGGTTGACGTTGTAGGAAGGAACCAATTCGCACCGGCACTGATGAACAGATTGTTTGCACCACCCGCGTTTATAGAACGAGAATTGACAGCTCCGGCAATATTGAGATTGCCGCCAGCCACTATTGTTAATGCTCCTCCGGCGGCAGCCAACGTTCCGGCACCATTCAATGTAATGTCATTACTTAAGGTAGCCGCCCCTGTTCCGACGAACAGTCCCAAAGTACCACCATTGCCATTGAGCCCGTTACTGGTTATGGTGCCCAGACCGGTAATTGTTCCGACGCCGGGAGTTGATGATCCGGTAAGGCGCGTACCAGCCAGAATAGATATGCTTCCACCGCTACCGTTGGCCGATCCTGTGGTGCGGGTAGCCGTTATATTACCGGCGTCGACATTTCCACCTGCGATCAACAGAATCTGGGCACCGTTGGTGGTGAGGTCGTTCGTCTTAATTCCGGGGTTTGCCGCGAATATGGTAGAGCTGAAGCTGTTCGTCACCACGGTTGGTGCCGCGGGATTGATGTAGGTCGTCGTGAAGGGAGCAGTCAGAGGGTTACCTGTTACAAGGCGAATAGCACCCGTACTAGCATTGTTGCCTCCAACAATTGCAATTGGAGTATTTATAGTTATAGTGTTGCCGCTGACTGTGCCCTGAGCTACGGCTTGCAGCGCTCCGTCGTTAAACGCAGAACCAGCAGCTGCTGTCAGAACCGGGGCGGCGTTTACTGTAATGGTGCCGTTATTCCCGAAAGCGGCCAGGTGGAGAGCACCCGCGCCGCCTGTGCTGGCTGGCTGAGGACTGGTTGTAACTACACCGCTGAGAACCAATGCACCGTTTGTGCCAGGAAGCGCAGGATCAATTGTAAGATTGGTCGTACCGGTAGGGACGAACCAGCCTGCCCCGGCTCCAAGAAATACGACGGAGCCACCCCCTCCGCTGATAGGACGAGAATTGATCGCCCCCACGGTAAGGTTGCCTGCGCCAACTATTGTTATTGAACCGCCACTCGCGAGCGCACCAAGGGCATTTGAAGAAATAGCATTGGTTATCGTTGTAGCTCCCGTGCCCGAGTAAAGTGCTATTGCACCGCCGCCGCCGTTCAGCCCGTTGCTGGTCACGGCGCCCACGGTCGCTATTGTGCCTGCACCGGCGGTGGTGCCTGTGAGTCGCGTACCCGCCAGTACTGTAATAGCTCCACCTGCGCCATTGGCTCCGGTGAGTCGTGTAGCATCGAGATTTCCAGCAGAGACACTGCCTCCGGCGACAATCACGATCGAAGAACCGTTGGTGGTGATGTCACCTGCCAATATTCCGGGGTTAGCAGCGAGAATCGTTGCGTTCAAATTGACGGGCGAAGGGAAGGCGGGCGCGAGAGCGGCCAATCCTAACGTTACAGTCGCCGTCAAATAGGGGTCTCCGGTGGTGAGCCGAACGCCGCCTGTTCCCGGGGTACCGGTAGTCTGGGATACGCTTTTATTGAGCACTATCGTGTTTGATGCCAAGGTTCCCTGGGCCACCGCTACAAACTGTCCGTTCGTATTACCCACCCCTCCAGTTATCGGCGCGGCATTTAGAGTGATCGTACCGTTTGCTCCAAAAGCTAATAGAGCAATGTTATTGGATGCACCACCGGTGACCGGCGATGTATCAATTACCCCATCTACCTTAAGTGCTCCAGTTGCACCGCCACTGGCTAGCGCAGTGCTGACAATTACATTAGTGCCGCTAAGCACCCAAGAGGCACCGCTGGCCAGCAACACTGTAGCCTGGCTTGCGCTTCCCGTATCTCCTTTTTGAGAAATACTTGAAGACACTGTGAGGTTTCCGCCTGCGATTACCACAATCTGGCCCGCCAAAGTATTGTTACCTTGGGAATTGGATGCGAGCGAACCGATGGTTGAAGCATTGGTTCCCGCAGTCAGGAAGACGCTCCCGCCGGCTCCACCCAATCCATTGCTGGTAACGGACGTGACCGAGAGCGCACCACTGCCTGGAGCGCCCGTTAGGCGAGTACCGGCGAGCAGATTCACGGTTCCCCCCGGACCGGAAGTCCCAGTTCTCGATGCGGTGACTACTCCCGCCGATAAGCTTCCTCCCGAAACAACCTGAATAGTCGCCCCGTTCGACTTCAAGTCTTGCAAGGAAATTCCCGCGTTGGTAAGCAGCAAAGACTGGGTCACTGTCAAGCTAACTGTCACACCGGTTCCAGTCGCCTTATTAAGCGTTTGAACTGCGGTAAATGGTGTACTTTGACCGATCACTATTTGTCCGGTGCCCCCGGAACCGGCGATATCAACAATTCCGGTCACCTTAATGGTGTCGCCGGGACCTTGTCCTTCAGCAATTAACCGCACGGTTCCCGAGCTTCCGTTAACCGCGCCGGCATTCAACGAACCAGTCACAGAAATTGTTCCACTGGTACCAAAAGCGCCGATTTGAATGGAACCTGCGGCGCCGATAACGTTGGTAGAGACATTGACACCCCCGCTGGTTATCGCACCGGCATTGCCCGAGCCTCCAACATTGAGAGTCAAATTCCCTGAGGAACCGCCAACGCCCGCATCGCCATATGAAGCTCCGGAGAGGATCAACGCGCTACCGCTGGCTACCGAATTGCTCCCGGCGCCCATATTTTGCAAAGTAATTCCACCAGGTGCAATGTCAATATTTCCGCCGCTGACTGCAGCAAGATTGCCGCCAGGCCCATTCACCGTCGTTCCGGCACCAGTCGACTGAATGGTGGCACCAGCTACTGAAGCGATGCCCCCGCGGCCTAGAATAGTAATTGCACCACCAGCGCCACCAGCCCCGCTGTTAGAGAAACCATTGGCTAACAAGTTACCGACTCCTGTTATACCACCGGTGCTGAGAACCGGGGCGCCGGCAATCAGAGCAATCTGTCCACCGGCACCGGTTGCAGTAGTTTTCGAGCTGTTGATCGCCTGCCCGTTCAGATTCAGATTTCCACCGGCCACCACGGTGATCGATCGCCCGTCCGTAGTCAATCCGTTCAAGGATATTCCGCCTGTTACATTGGTGGAATCGTAGTTGTAACCGGTAGGGTTAGTTGCAGTAGCAACCCCACTGGAAAAGGGGGCAGTAAAGGGATTTCCGGTATAGACCACTATATTGCCGCCACCTGAACTGCCTGCTGCAGTCGTGTCTACAGTGGCGCCGGTCTGGAAGACGATGGTATTTAACAATGACACCGGCTTACTTTGCGCAGCGACTACGTAACTTCCGCTGGTGAAAGCAGCGGAAGAACCGCCCGTAGTCTGAGCCCCCGTCACGGTCACAGTACCCTGAGTCCCCACCCC
>JAKFUT010000035.1 GCA_021732565.1 Candidatus Obscuribacterales bacterium | reverse complement strand
GTCCCTGCGTGCGCGTAGCAACCAAAAGTCAAAACACCCCAACTCAATAGTCCCCGGGATTGTAAGCATGATTAGATCCAAGATAGATTGGCACTTTATTGTGGCCTTGCTGGTGCTCGCCACTTGCCAGCTCAGCTGGTCTGGCAGCGCGGAGGCACAATCTCCGAAACCGCCCACAAAAGAGACTGACGATAAACCCGTTATTTACGGGTGTCACGAGGTTGAGTTAGATTACCATTTACGGTTTCCCCACGCGAAAGAATATGTGAATCAGTGTTGGGACGGGTTGGAGAAGAACGACCTGATTCCGATCACCCCGGTAAAAATTGAAATGAAATCGGTTAAACAGTTAGCCGTAGACATTAAACCGGGACCAACGCTGCACAAGAAAGCGAAAGCGCCGACGAAAGGCGATAAATATTGCGGATTCAACCCCGCCACCGAACGTCCTCAATACTGGGGTTTAGAAGTACCGTGTGGCGCCCCGACAGGTTGGGTTTACCCTCCGTTAATACCATCGGCTCCTGAAGACACTCCCACACAAACTGGTCCTGGACCGTTTGTAAAACAGCACGCGAAAAACTGCAAAGGCGGAGAGGGTGGAGCCATCACCTGCCTGCCTCCTTCGCCCTTCTTCATACCGAAGTGCTATAAGCAGAACGCCTTATACAACAAAAACAAAAACAATATTTCCAAAGAAGGCGATCAATCCATCTGGGAATACGAACTTACTACATTTGGTGTTGGTCCCATAAGCGACACTCAGTACCAGATTATTGAGCGGGAAAACAATCAGCGCTTTATAGAAATGTTCTTTGACCCCGAACGCTGGTACTGGATGAGCAAAGCGGCTCCCGCCTGTCAGCAACAGCAGATGTCTGAAAACATGGGGCAGACCGCGGACAATGCATTCAACGAATCGGTCAACGAAATTCAGAAATATCTGATCAACGTTGCCAACGAAAACGCTGCCACTCCCACCAGCGCCCAGGCAGGAAAGAAGACTCAATCAGAAGTCATCTGGATGGTGCAACAGATGTACAAACAGGTGTACATCCCCATGGCAATCTTGCTCCTACTACCTGGGGCGGTGATGACTCAAATGAAATCCATGGTGCAGTTTGGCATGCTCAAAATGCAAGACGACACCACTGACACCAATTCTCCATTCATGGGTATCATTCGCTCAATTATTGCTGTATTCCTTATACCTGCAACGCAGCTGATTGTGAGCTACATGATCGACATGGGTAACAGCTTGCAGTATGAGTGCAAAAAATACGTTAAGGCTGATGAGATCAAGAAATACGGGCAACAGCAGCAGCCTGACCCGAAAATTGACACCAGTACCAATGCCGTAGTTCCAAGCAACATACCGAGTTTGAACGACGAAGGTCGTAAGAAAATGACTGAAGCCCAACCTCCCAGCCCGGGACAAGGTGCACAAAGCGACGAAGAGAAAATGAAAGGGAAAGCCGCCAGCGCCAAAGAGTCTCAACACTCCAGTGAGAAAACGTCAAAACTCAGTCAGCTCACCACCAACATGTTCAACTTCATGAACACCGCCTTGAACCATGGTCTACACGTTTTGTGTGGATTCCAGTTGGTAATGATGTGTTATCTGTTCCTTCTCGGCCCGGTGGCAGCATGTTTCTATGCCTGGCCCAACGTAAACAAAGGAAGTGGGGGCCCGGGACTATTCAACAAAGTTTTTGCAAACTGGCTTGATGCAGTTGTAATTCTGTCGCTTTGGAGATTCTGGTGGATGGTGGTGCTTGTAACCATGACCACTTACTTCGAATGGGCAAGAGAGCTTGGGTTCTTCGACCCTGCAGCTGACTGGGAAAAGCTGGTATTCACATCCTTCGAGGTGTTGCTTGCTTATGTACCGTTCCAGCCATTTAACTTTGATGCCAAAGGCATGGTGGGAGCCATCGAGCAGAAAGCTGCACAACAATCCAATCCTACTGGAAACAATACACCCCCGGGAGCCAATCCTGGTGGGGGGAACCCTGGTCAAGGCGGCCCCCAGCAGGCTACATCCAGCAACCCTGGTGGTCAGGGTGGCACCACGCCAAGCGGCGGAACAGGCGGGCGGTCAGCCCCGGCCATGACCCCCGCAGCGGCTGCAGCACCAGCTCCTGGAGGATCACCCACAGCACCAGGCGGAACGGGCGGTGGAGCACCACCATCCTCAACTGGAGGTGGTGGCAGAACTCCAGCTCCCATGCCTAACGGACAACCGGGTGGTGGCACGAGAGGCAAACCGGGCGCTTACATGATGGATTTGGCAGCAAAAAATAACCCACCCCCCGCTGGACCAGCCCCAGCTCCACCACCGCCCTCTGGTAAGGACAAGAAATAATGAAAAGTAGAAGCAACATTTCCAGAGTAGGTTTTGAAGAGACGAGGCAAGAAGAGATGTCGCCTGAGAATATAGATTGGAAAAAGGTGGTTGAACAAATTTTGTTCAACTGCGCCGGTCGTTGGACCGCCGGATTAATCGGCATGCTTCTTGTTCTATTCTTGAGTACAGGGGCTGCATTGGCCCAGCAGCAATCATCGTCTAAAGATACCGTGGTTGATAACGACAGTTATCCCATCCGTGGACCTGGCGACGTAAGGTTTTACGATTACTTTCCCCGATTCCCCTCGGCTGCGGCATTCGGTCCCAAAAGTTCGAAAAACCAAAAAGGTAAAGACATTATCGAGAAACGGGAAAGTAAGAAAGACGGAACCGTGCAGCACCACAAATCAGGCCCGGTTTTCATCTGGCCTGTCAGTGTTCCAACTGCTACATCCACCGTTCCCACCAAAAGAGACGAAGCCATCAACGATTACATGTTGAAGACTTACGGCTATCCGATCTCGGACACGCAGTTCCAGATGATTCACAGATTCGACAACCAGATCATGCTGGAAGAAATGTTCGATCCTGAGAAAGTCAACTGGATGGGTGCCACCATGGGGGCTACACAAGCCCAGGACATGGCAAACTCCATGGCAAACGCCACGCGTAACAACGCGGCAAGCGCGATTGACTATGTTGGATGCTCTCTCTACAACTTCACCATAGATGAATCCAACAAATGGAACAAAGTTCGTAACGAGCTATTCCTGCCCATGGCCATTCTGCTTCTCCTTCCAGGGGCAGCGCTGGCTCAGCTCCGCGTTATCGTAGCTGCCGGCATGCCCATTCAGGGCGGTGAAGTCAATCCTTTTGAAGGCATTACCAGATCAATTGTTGCTATCTTTTTGATCCCCGCAACCTACCTGGTAGTGAATTACGGTATTGACCTCAACAACTCCCTTACCTACACCATCTACACTGAATATCAACGGATATTCGGCAGTGATATGTATAAAGATGCAACCTGCGCTGTAGTGCGAGCAAACCCCATTCGACTGGAATCCGAGAACAACAACTCGTTCAAGGAACCCAGCGTAAAAACTGATGACAGAGCCAAGGAAAAGACAACTTTTGCCAAGCGCGAAGGTCTTAACTTTGCCCCCAAGTATGAACCTGAGAATTGCAAAGGCACAGGCGACGCACCAAAAGAGCGAGCAGCGGAAGCCGCTACGTTCTTGAGCACAGGACAGCGAGCCATGCAAAACTCAAGTAATGCTGCCCTTTCAATGGCATGGAATATCCTCTGTGCATTTCAGATGGTGTTCTTGATGTACCTGTGGTTTGTCGGCCCTGTGGTTGCTGCATTGTGGGTGTATCCTGCAGGTCAGTTGCGCGGAGCCCTGCCAAGCTGGTGTGAAGGGGTCATCACCTTATGTTTCTGGTCTCTCTTCTGGAACACTGTAGTTCTATTGATGGCTTGCTTCAAAGGAATCGACGACACGGGTACCATTATCCAGTCGGCGCTGATGTTCCTGGCTACAGCATCGGTAAAACATGCATTCGACTTTGCCGGACTCGTCAAAGCTGCTGGTGAAAAAGCCGGTGGTATGGCAATGGGTCAAGCCGGTTCAATGGCTGGCGCCGGTCGAAATGGTGGCAGCCCGTCACAGCCGGGAGCAGCTACTTCACCTGGCCGTGTGGGTGGAGCAAATCCAACTGGTGGCTCAGCAGGCACACATGTTGGTGGTGCCAACAACCCCGGTGGCATTACTGCTAACGAGGGTAGTGCTAACCTCGGGGGTATGGGTGGTATCTCAACCAGCGGCGGATCGGGCGACGGCGGAGCCCCTGCGATGGCAGGTATGTTCGGCGGAGCTGCGGCAGCTGGGGCGCTGACGGCTGCTGATGGTAGCCGGTTGGGACCTGACGGGAAACCGTTGGGTGATGGTCGTCCTGATGGTCTGGGATTAAATGTCAACGGACCGCCAATGATGGATGCAGGGTTAAACGGAGCAAACCAAAACGCACTTGATGGAAATATGGACAGGCTTCGCGCAATGGGAGCACTCAATCCTGATGGCTCAATCAACAATGCGGCTCTAAATGCCAAGGGGATGATGGTAAATGAGCGTGGTGAAATCGTATCTAACGGAAACTTCAAAGACGCAAACGGCAACATACTGGGTTTAAATACTCCAATTGCAAACATGCCTCTCGTCAACCCATCTACAAACTCACTCATGATGGGTGCTGGTGGTGTTCCGTTGAATGCATCTGCTATCGGCTCTGGAGCCCTAATGAGTGGACCGCCAAGCGCCTTCAACCCCAACTCCAACATGTCAACACTCCAGTCCGGATTCCAGTCACTCTCAGTGCCTGGCAGTTCACCAGGATTGGGCAATCAGTTTGCCAACAGCGCCAATTCCAGTTACAGCAGCTTGTTGACTGGTGGTGCAAATGGCGGACCTGTAAGTTCGGTAAACGCTGCAACACTCAACAACAACTTCATGTCTTCTCTTGCTTCTGCTAGAGCAGCCGATGCAGCCAATGGTGGGGGAACAGCCAGACAAGACGCGGTAATGAACGGTCCTCTTGCCCAGGAACTAATGAACAACAAGGGCATGGACATGCCAATGACTCCTGGTCTGGCCAATGCGATGGGAGATCAGCAACGCCTCGACAACATGAACATGGCTGGAGCACAGCAGAGCTTTACCGGCCTTGCAGCTCAAACTGGGGCAGATGTACGCGGATTACTGAATTCACCCGGAGTCAACGCCACCACAGGACAACCACTCCCTGTACCGGCAGCTGCAGGAGATCTGGCCAACAGATTCAATCAGATGTACGGAAATTATCAGGCAGATCTGAAGAACGGAACCATGGATGCTGGCAAACTCCTCAACTACAACACCCAACTATCTGCAATTCAAGGGGACATCGCAAACCTCAAAACCAACCCCAACAGCCCGCTCAACCCGGTCAGTCCTAATAGCCCGCTCAATGGTGGACCAACGGTAGACCAGGCCTCAGTAAACGGACTGAGAAACTCTGTCGAGGCGGCCACCGGTGCTGCGGGCTTGGACCAGAGAAGCTTCCAGAACATAGCATCTGCAGCCGGCGGCGGCGTAGGAGCTTATGTGAGTGGAGCTGGTCCCAACTATGCCAACCAGGTTGCCAACCAGGTTGCCCAGGCAACCTACGGAACAGGTGGGGTGTATTCGGCACAAGGAACAGCTGGAGTTGGTCAAAATGGTGTTGTTCAACCAGGTGGTCAACAAATTGCCGGTGGACAAATTGGACAAGGTGGTCAACAACTTGCCACAGGACAAGTTGGTGGAACCAACCAGGTATCACCAACAGGAACAACGGCCTATGGCACGCCGCAAACAGCCATGGGATCAGCGATGGGAACTGCAATCGGTTCTGTGATGGGACAACAACAACCAGTTGCCGGTCAGCAGATGGGAAGTCCGGCTCAACAACAGATGATGGGAACCCCCCAACAACAGATGATGGGAACCCCCCAACAGCAGATGATGGGAAGCCAGCCCGAACAACAGATGATGATGGGAAATCCTGGACAGCAAGTCCAGCAACCCGGATATCAGTACACAGCAAGCACTGGACAAGGACAGGCCATGGGGTCACCAACGCCTGGACAGCCAATGCCTGGTCAACCCATGCCAGGTCAAATGCCAGGTCCAGCAGGACCTGTTGCTGGAGGAGACTTCACCGTTTCCACACCACAAGCAGGACCAGGGGCCATCACATCTCAACCAATGGGCCAATCCATGCAGGGTCCTTCACAACAAATGGGTCAATCCATGCCAATGCAAGGTCCTTCGCAACAAATGGGTCAATCCATGCCGATGCAAGGTCCTTCGCAACAAATGGGCCAGGCAGCACCAAGTGGTGGTGGTGAGTTCTACTCCCAGGCAGCACCTGCACAAAGTGGATTCGCCCAACCTTCAGCACCGGCTCCCTACCAGACGGCCTATCAGCAAGGTACAGCCCCCACACCAGGCAATGTCGATTACAACAACTCAGCTCCTCAGGGATCACTCCCCTACAGCGGCCAGTCATCGGCGCCATACCAGGGCGGTCAAGGGCAAGTTCAAGGTCAACAGGGTCAGCCCGCACCAAACTACAATGCGGGCACGCCAAACTACAATGCCGGGACTCCGAACTACAATGCGGGCACGCCAAACTACAATACTGGCGCTCCCAACTATACCGCCCCAGCCTCTGGTCAAGTCCAGCAAACACAACCCCAGTACAACTACAATGCGGCAAGCCAACAGGCTCCAGGACCAGGTCCAGCTCCCCAGCAGCAGTACAGCCAGCCTACCTACCAGGCCCAAGGTCCAGCTCCATATCAGGAGTCTCAACGCTACGACATGGGAAGCGCCGCTGTTCCTCAGCAACAAGGTCCTGTTACGCCTCAGATGCAAGGTCAAGCCCCTGCACCTGGCAATGCATACTACGTGGGTGGAGCCAATCAACCAGCTCCACAAGCAGGCCCCACCTATGTCAACGAAGCAGACACCACGTACAAAACCCAACCCTCGCAGCAGTACGTTCCGACCCACGACCATAGCCCGGCTTCTCCTCCAGCACAATATAGCGGACCAATCCCGATTATTGCTCCTGCAAGGTCACAGTCGTCCTCCCCAAGCTACAACTACCAACCCAGACAACAGCAGCCAGGCAGTGGCGGCGGTGGGGGCGGTTGGTTCGGCCAACGACCGGCGAATCCTCCTCAAAGTGGAGCTGGAAAAGGTGGCACTGCTGGCGGTCAGGCACCGGGAGCAACACCACAACAACAACCAGGCGGCATGAGAAGGGCAGCCATGAACTGGTCAGACGAAATCAGAAACGGGGTCTTACGCAACCAGAAACAAAATAAGAAGAAGCCACCAGAAGAGCTACCAAAGTATCCTGGATCAACCGACGAAATCGTCTAATAGCAACTTCCAACTAACAACGAGAACGCCCCCGCCACAAACGGGGGCGTTCTTCCATAGGCAGAAAGTGCCGAAGCCGTCAAGCATGAAATAGCATGACTAAAGTCACCCAATAGTCACAACTTTGTCACGCGTGGCAAGTTAGAATCATCATGCGTGTTGAGATAAGTCGGCTCACGTAAACAATTGAACCGACCTCCAGCCGGGGTAGTGCCAAACGAGGTGCTAGCCGCGCTTACAATTAAACCAACGAGCAATATCGCAGGCAGGTCTTTGCACAGATTCTGCCTAGGGCGAGCAACTAATCCCACCTGGAACACCCTGTTTGATCGTTTGATTTTGACTACATTTTTCCCAGTAGCTTCTCGCCTCTTGGCAAATGCCGGGCAAATCCCTCAAACATAGGCGTGGAGCGAATAAATCCGGGATGATAGCTGTAGAATGTTTATATAGGCTTTCAGACCATGGTTCTGGCTTAGCCTGTTTTTGGAACGAGGAGACAAAATGTCCCTAATTCACCGAGTGATAATCCTGAATCAGCCCACCAAGTTAAGTCTGATGGGTTCTCCACGTTTCACTCCCTTCCAGTGGATTTTGCTCGTTTTCTCACTTATTCTGGCGATTTTCGCCTTTACTCAGGTTCCCCGTGATTGGAAAGTTGGAACCCTGCCCGCAGGCTTCATTGTCGGATTGACAATTTTCTGTCTCGGAATGGTCTATGTTAATGCGACAGAACTGAGACCACCTCAATGGTGGACAAACTTCTTCCTTTACAGGCTCAACATGCTGCCGAAGATCTACTACCCTCACATTGAGGAGATGGAGATTCCTTACCCCGATCCTGATATAGCAGACGAGCCAGAACGGGAAGAAGAAGGTTATATAGAGATCGATATGGGTTAGATTGTGGAATCCGTTCAAGGGGTCAAGAGGGGATAAATGACAGGGCTAAGACCTTCATCTGCCAGAAGAGGCACTGCCAATTCATCGTCCGCATCCAAGAAGGCGCGAACAGATGATTTCGACAAGGACGATCGCAGCGATTCATCGCACACCTCCAATGGTGGTCCTCTGGGGGCTCTGCTTAGCGGATTGCCACCAATTGTCAGAGAATTGCTTCCTTTTAGTACACCCGCAAGTTCGGAAAGTGAACCGAAGGAACAAACCAAAAGCAAAGACAAAAGAGGTGGTTCTAGCTGGCAAGACATTTCCTTCATTCATTCAATTCCCGGTGAAGATGACGACGAAGGATTGCTGGTGCTTGCAGACGGGAGCATGCGCAAATTCATCACGTGCAAAGGGATCAACGCGCTCCTCTACGACGAAGCTGACCGAGATCGACTTGCTCGCGACTTTGCCAATATGGCCAACACTATTGACTCAGACATTCAGGTCATTGTCACCTCACGAAACCTGTCAGTAGACGAATATCTTTCTCGATACCAGCAGTCACTCAAAACAGACAACGAATATCTGCGCTGGTATGCCGACTATACAGACAAATGGTTCCGCCGCATTCAAGATGTGCACTTTGTTCCTCAAAGAGATTTCTACTTTGTTGTCAGCTATCAGCCACCCGATTGCAAAAGCACCAGCGGGTGGAGCGGCAGGCGGTCAATTCAAAAGCATGAGGAATTCCTCGACGATCTCAATCGGTTTGTCAAAACGGTAACAGAACAACTGCGAACATCCCAGTTGCGTCCACAATTGCTGACACGTAGAGAGATGAGGAATCTGCTTTACGCTCACCTCAACCCCACCCTGGTTGAAACTGAACAAGAGGCACCGCCCAGCCGACCCGGGATAAGCGAAGCCTCCTGTCTGGCACGCTCCGGTATGAAAGTGACCGACAAGTACCTGTGGCTCGATGGCAAATACGTGGGCTCCATGTACATGCAACAGATTCCACACGAAACATGGATGGGATGGCTTGTAGACTTGCTCACGCTTAGCGTGGAATACACAGTTTCCTTCTTCATTCATTGCTGCGATCAAGATGATGTTCGCAAAAAACTCAAACGGCAATACACCATCGGTTTGGTTACGAACAACCAGGCTGCCACTCCCGACCTTGAAGGTGTGGAAGCGACAAGAAGCGCTCAGACTGCTATTCAGGAGTTCTTGCGCAGCTCTAACAAAGCCTTTGACATAAGTTTCTACATTAAGACCCACGGAGACACCGAGGAACGCTTAATCAGCAACATGGACGAAATTCGCCGGGTGTTCAAAAACCGCGGTGCACTGCTTGATCGGGCACAACTGCTGCAATTGGATGCGTGGCAATCAACGTTGCCGGTGGGCGTAGACAAACTAGCTATCATCATGCGAGTTATGTCTCCGATTGTGGGGAGCTTCTGGCCATTTTTTACAGCAAGCTGCGGCACTCCTGATGGCGTGCCCTTCGGATTCGCCATTGCATCAAGGGAACCGGTGCTGCTCAATCCCTTTTTCCGCGGCGCAGGCAAAGACGCGAACAATATGTTCGTAGTAGGGACAACCGGTGCCGGTAAATCATTTGCCGTTTCCATGATGATCTTGCGGTTGCTACCACTGGGTGTGCGCTTTGTGCTCGTGGATAAAACCGTAGACAAATTCGGTGCTTATCGCTTCATCACGGAACTGCTTGGTCCGGAATTCTGCGCATACATCGATCTTGGGCCTTCATCAGGATACATATTGAATCCGTTTGATCTCGGTCAAGACGACGGTAAGCCGGGCGAACCAAACGCAGAGAAGATAAGTACATTGCTCTCATTGCTCGACCTCATGCTAACTCCAGAAGGACGTGAAGAGTTAAACGTCGAAGAAAAATCACTTCTAGACGGTCTGATCCGCGTGGCATACATGGATGCTGCATTCCGCGGCACTATTCCAACCATGTCGGATCTTGCGCGGGTAACGGCGCAAGCTGCAGCCGATGAAATTGACCCTCTGCAGCGGGACCGATTGCAGCAGTTCGCTCGTGGACTTTCACTATTCACTCGCTCTGGTGCATTCGGCGGACTGGTAGATGGATTAACCAATATTGATGCAGAGAAATTGTTTATCGTTTTCGACACCAGAGAAGTAAACGACCCGCGACTCGAACGTATTGCATCGTTTATTCTTGCCGACTTCATAAGACGAAAGGCAGCTGAATCGAAAAAACGAAACATCCGATTTGCCGCCGTAATAGACGAAGCTGCCACACTGATGAGATTCAAAGCCGGAGCCCGATTGCTAGATGACCTCTCTCGCCGAGCTCGTCACTACGGTATGATGCTTGTCACTATTACACAGCAGTTGAAAGACTTCTTCCGTCAGTCCGAACTGGCTGACTCGGTGGTGAAAAACGCCCACATGAAAATTCTGCTGCGTCAGGACCCGAGCGATTTGAGAATGCTTCAGGAAACACTTCGTTTGACCGACTCTGAGAAGAGCGCTATAGACAGCTTTTCTCTGGATCAGGAGAAACGAAGAGACAGCCAATGCCTCTTAATTGTCGGAAGCATCCACGGTACAATTCGACTGGTTCCCAGCCCGATGGACTACTGGATCTGTACTTCAGAACCAATCAACGACATTCCAAAACGGCGGTCTATGATTGAAGAAGTGAAGGCGAAGAATCCCAAAATCAATCACACCGACGCCTGTCGACAGGCAGTATATTATCTGGGTCTGCAAATGGATGGCTAGAAAACGAAAATTTCATGGGTAAGATGGGCTGGTATTTTGTCGGGTTCTGCGGGCTCTTCATTGTCGTTTACATGACACTGAAGGTGGTATCAGACATGCGTGTCGAAGAGGAGGCTAGGGTACTCTCTGCTCCGATCTACACCTGGAAATGGCCAGGAGAGAATTGGCAGTCAAATGCGGAGGTTACAGCAGTAGAAATAGTGCGCCGGAAAGATAACGACGCCGTTGTAAAGATCAAAGCGAAGCAGGAGGCATCAGCGTATAAATCAGGCGAGACGCTTGACATTTCCAGCAGACGATCAGAAACTGAGGAATGTACGGCCACTATTACCTTGTATAAGCTGAACGACAAGTGGACGATCGGGTGCGTGGAGCTGTAACGAACTCCATGTAATCATTCCAAAAATGGATGATTGGGTGAGTGGATCTTTAATGACCAGTGAGGACCAGCGATGTATTGGCGAGTACGAAAATTCACCCCCGAAATGATTGTCAAAGCATACGGCATCTATGCAGTGTGCGCCGTCAGCGTTATCTTCAACGTATTCTTGATTAGCAAAGCGGCTCCAAGCAAAGGGCTCACCGCGCAACAAAAAGCAGACTTCACTGTTTTTGCCCGTCAAGTAACTCAACACCTTACAGACTCCAACTTTCTCACTTATGAAACTTCAATGACCGCGCTGGTATTCAATAAAAAAGCCGAATTAGCGGGCAGTGCTGTCAAATTTTTGTCCGCCGAAGACGTAGTGCCCGGCAACGTAACGCAGATGAGAGCGCTCGCTCGTCAATACAAAGACAAGAAAAGCGTTGCTTGCATTTCGATCGATGAGTTGCAAGTGGGCGATCCCGACCCTGCTCATAATATGTGGGTTCCATGTGATGTATCAGGTCGGTTGGTGCAACACTCGGCCGAAGGTGTTTTGGGTCCGCAATTCTTTCGTTTTCAATATTACCTGGCCATGGTCGGCGCGCAGAACGACCCAACGATGACATGGCCCTCAGTGGTTGAATTCAAAGACCGCAGCAACGAGGGTCCGCCACCTCAGGCTGCGCAGCCGCAGCCGTAACAGGTGTCTCCCGTCCGATTTACGAACTTCAAGTGATCGATCACCATGTCCTGGTCGACTACGTATTTCTTCATTTGCAGACCCCAAACACCGCTCAATCACAGTGGTAGCTATCATTTGATGGCGCAGTAACTCCAGTTGGTGTGACTGCCCGGTAACACTTTGCTGCACCGGTCGGCTGCAATCGGGTTGATAACAAAGTGAAGATCAAAGACTCATGAAGGTGTTCGCGGATTCGTCGATGCATGGTGCCTATAACTCTTTCAAACCACCTGAGTTTCTTTTTCACGTTTGCGTCGGCAGCCTTTGACACGCCCGGGAGTAAACGGGAGCAAGTGTTAGAACGGTCCCCCTGGTTGAGGCCGGGAAGGGACCAGAGATGTCGCTTGACGCCTGGCAGATCGGATTGCGGTGGTGCCAATTACCCGGCCATGTCAGGGCAACAATCAACGTCAAAATAGTGTCGCAACTATGGGTACAATGTCTGTTGTAATTGGTCCAAAGGTTGCGATCACAATTTGATGATTTTCGACAAAACTCTGCTAGGGCTAGTTATCGATGACCGATTCGAAATTTTGTCCCCGGCCGGCGAAGGCGGAATGGGAAGCATCTATAAGGCGCGGAATTTGGAACTAGACAAAATCGTAGCCGTAAAGTTGCTGCACGCTTTTGAAGGACCGCGAAAATCGGGCGCGCTTTGACCGCGAAGGAAAGATCCTCTCTTCCCTTACCCATCCGCATATCAGTTCATTTCACCATATCGGGATTTGGAACAAACGGTATCCTTACATCGTTATGGAGTATCTGGAAGGATGCACCTTGAGAGACGTAATTAACAAGCACACCCGTCTACCTCTTGATCGAGCTCTGAACGTGATAGTGCAGGTGTGTGACGCAATGAATTTCGCTCACCAGCATGGCGTGGTTCACAGAGACATGAAACCCAACAACGTGATGTTGCTGGATGAACCCAAACCCGATTTCGTGAAATTGCTTGACTTCGGACTGGCACGTCTGCATGCGGCTCCCGGCGAGTCGGGGGCAAAGTTAACTCGCACTGGCGCTTTAATCGGAAGCATGTATTACATGAGCCCGGAACAGTGTCAGGGTATGGAGGCAGACAGTCGGGCCGACATCTATGCTCTCGGTTGCATGCTGTATGAAATCATCAGTGGTGAACCACCAGTAGTGGCAGACAATCCCATAGCAATGATGCAAAAACATGTGCACGATACACCAATATCACTTTCCATAAAACTGGGACAGAAGAACATTCCAAGAGAGCTCGACGATATCTTGCGCAAAGCTATGGCAAAGGAGCCAGCAGCACGCTATCAAACCATGGAAGAGTTCCGGCACGACTTGCAACTACTCCAATGGGGCAAGACGCGGGATATTAAAGCCTCCACCGACCGGCGATCGGTGCTCAATTTCTTCGGGCTACGACTGCCGCTTGGATGAATTTGCGATGAAATTATACTAATGTGCTTATAACATGTTAAGGGGGCGACGGGGATCTCTTTGCAAGCTGTAGAATTGGCAAATAGTTCCTGAGGTCCAGTATGACTACCGACGTGAAAAGCGGCACCGTGTACGGTTGTCCGGGTATTTCTGAAGTGGTATCCACGCGGCGGTGCAGCCGCACCTATGAAATTCCGAATTCCATGCGCGCTCATGTGCGTGAGCCAGAATCTCCGGCTCACGCGCGTCAGGAAGATGCTTCTTTAAATACGATGGACTGCAAGGCCGACTCTCTGGATATGGAAATCCAAGGAAGGGTTCGCGCCTGGCGAAAGACCTCTCAAGAGAATGAGATCACGTTTCCGGATCTTTGCGACCAAACGGAGGTAAGAGCTGATATCTCCGAACTGGCTCTGCCACGGTCCGGAGGCCGAAAATAATGTTCTCAGGCATAGTAGAGGAAGTCGGTAAAGTAAGCGCAATCCAAGATTCTGGACAGGGACGGCGCTTGCGAATTACTGCTACCGCCATTATTGAAGGTCTGAAGATCGGTGATTCCATTGCTGTATCGGGCGCCTGTCTCACCGCCACCGAGTTTGGCACCGACTGGTTCAGTGTCGACGCAACGTTCGAAACATTGCGAAAAACAAAACTCGGCAGCCTGAAAACAGGCAGCCGAGTGAACTTGGAGCGAGCGCTGAGGGTTTCCGACCGACTCGGCGGACATCTCGTCAGTGGCCATATTGACGGGCTCGCGACGGTGACTTCATCGCGTGAGGAAGGATTCTCCCGCATTTTTGAGTTTGCAGTTGATACTTCGTTAGCACCACATTTCATTGAAAAAGGTTCTGTGGCCATTGATGGCATAAGTCTTACCATTGCCAGTCTTCGAGACTCCGCCACGGATGTGCGTTTCACCGTGGCTGTAATTCCGCACACACTGGCTGCGACGACTCTCAATGAAATTCGCACAGCCGATCAGGTAAACCTTGAAACCGATTTAATCGGAAAATATGTCGGAAGATGGTTGGGCATCAAGGGCAGCAACCAAAACATTAACAAAGAAGGGTTGAGCATGACGAAGCTAGCTGAATATGGCTACACTTAGAAACGAGTTGCACACAGCGCTTCGACGGAGATGACATTCCTTGTGCGCTACGACGCCTACTTATTAGAGCTATCGCTCATACAATCAATTCGCACCGAGCGGCCCGCATAAGCGAAAGTCAAAGAATGCGAAATGAACCAAATCAGATCGAGCAAGAGGAGATCACTATGTCGAACGCATTGAACAGTGCGCACAAACTTCACTCCCGTCAACTGCCGGCTGAGGCTCCGTCTGAAAACATTTTTGATAGCATCGAGGAAGCAATCGATGATATTCGAGCAGGTAAATTTGTCATTGTGGCTGACGACGAAGGGCGAGAGAACGAAGGCGATCTCATTTGCGCAGCAGAGCTTGTAACTCCGGCGATGATCAACTTTATGATTTCCGAAGCAAGAGGCTGGGTGTGCCTGGCTCTCTCCCAAGAACGAGCGACACAGCTCAACTTGCCTCTCATGGTTGATCGCAACACGGAATCACAAGGAACCGCATTCACCGTAACGATAGACGCTGATACCAAATTTGGTGTCAGTACCGGAATTAGCGCTTATGATCGTGCCACCACAATTCGAGTAGCTGTCGATGCAAATTCCAAGCCTGAAGATCTACGCCGGCCCGGGCACATCTCACCTTTGGTGGGCAAGCCAGGCGGAGTGCTTCAGCGAGCCGGACATACGGAAGCGGCAGTTGATCTAGCTCGTCTTGCAGGGTTTGCACCAGCAGGAGTAATCTGCGAAATAATCAATACCGATGGCACGATGGCTCGAGTGCCTCAGTTGCGTGACTTTGCAAACAAGCATGGGCTGAAATTCATCAACATCGCCCAGCTAATCGCGTGGAGACTGAAAGGCGAACGCTTTGTGGTACGTGAAGCTGAAACTCGGCTACCCTCAGCTTACGGAGATTTCAAGGTTTATGCCTACACCAATACACTCAACGGGCAAGAGCACATAGCCATCGTAAAAGGCGACGTCAGTGGAAAGAAAGACGTTCTTATAAGAGTACACAGTGAATGTCTCACTGGCGATGTTTTTGCAAGCCTCCGCTGTGACTGTGGGCCTCAACTGGAAGCGGCCATGGCCATGATTGCCATGGAAGACTATGGAGTAATGGTCTATCTGCGACAAGAAGGGCGCGGAATCGGGCTCATCAATAAACTCAAAGCATACATGCTGCAAGACGGCGGGCAAGATACCGTGCAAGCTAACGAAACGCTGGGCTTCAAACCAGACTTGCGTGATTACGGTGTTGGCGCGCAGATTTTAGCTGATCTGGGCTTGAGTTCCGTAAGGATCATAACAAACAACCCCCGTAAGATAGTGGGGTTAGAAGGATACGGGCTCACGGTCAGTGGTCGAGTGGAAATGCCACCAGCCTGTAATAGCCACAATCTGAACTATCTTTTCACGAAGAAAGAGAAACTCGGTCACTGGATGGAGGGATTGAAGCACCCAACATCGCGCTGTGACGAGGTTGAGGCCTCCGGCGCCTTTGACGGCGTGCCAGTTCAATCGCGCAAATACGAGCTGCGTGAGGACTTCTCTCCACCTGCTGATCAGTAGGAAAAGAGTCCGTATGCCGGCGTACAGTCGCTGTCAGACGGGCCACGTTAAAGGGAACGCCGAAGAATTTCGCTTTTGGAATATGGAAAACCAGGTCGTTTTGCAGGAGATGGAAAAGCAGATGCCGCGAGTAATAGAAGGAGATTTGATTGCCACAGGATTACGTTTCGCCGTGGTGGTCAGCCGCTTCAATGAATTCATAACATCCAAATTGCTGGGCGCGTGCATTGACACACTACGGCGCCATGGAGTGGAAGAGGATAGTATCGACGTCTACTGGTGCCCCGGTGCATTTGAAATTCCCTTTGTTGCCCGTAAAGCTGCAGAGGCTCAGCGATATGACGGAATCGTGTGCCTGGGAGCAGTGATTCGAGGCTCAACCTCCCACTATGATCTGGTCTGCAGCGAGTGTGCAAAAGGAATTGGAGCGGTCGCCATAGACACTGGCACACCAACAATCTTTGGTGTGGTAACCACCGATACAATAGAGCAAGCGGTCGAACGTGCTGGCACGAAAGCTGGAAACAAAGGCGCTGACGCAGCGATGGCGGCAATCGAGATGGCCAATCTGAGCAAGCAAATAGCAAAATCACGTGAGCACGTCGCCGGAGAAAAGGAACGCGTCGCGGTACGAACATAGCTCACCCATGCTCCTGCTGCCATTGATGACGAATCAGGTATGTTCGTGTTGCCGTCGTCGGGTCGCTTGGCGCTGATATCATCATCTTCTTACAAAGCAGGCAAAGACGAATAGTGCATTTGTGTTGCATTGTAAGTTCAAGTAAATGCCACAATAGATTGATAGCACACGTTTTCGCGGACACGGGAAATCGGGCGAAGGCTTCGGGAAACCTTTTGTCTCACAAGATCGTCACCTCAATGAGTGTGTACCGCGGAGCGATCATGAATCACGCACAAAAGACTATTCTTTTAATTGGCACGATTGTCATCGGGCTTATGGGCTCATACCCACCGTGGCTACGAATAGAACCGGATAAACCTGCGCATTCAATGGGATACGGTTTTCTTTGGACCCCGCCAACAGAACTGAGGGCGGAACGAGCAAACCTTTTCGGAATTGAGCTACAGTTAGATCTGGGTCCGATCACAGCGAATCGCATTGACTGGTCACGGTTACTAACTCAATGGGCAACGGTCGCAGTGCTGACTGCAAGCGGAATTGCCATAACGACTTCAAAGAGAAGACTGCCCTCAATGAATGAACCCGCAGATCGCCAATCCGCCCGAGTCTAGCAAGCAAGATTGGGGCACCTAGTCGGTCAAGACGATTCGGTCCTGTACTCACATTCTATGCGTTGGCACTGTCGAGTTGAAGGAATTCAACGGTCACTAAGTCACAAAAGTGGTGACTAAAAATTTAAAAAACGAGCATCCTTCCATCTCGCTGTGATACCGGCGGCGGTACCGATGTTGTTGACACGCGCGTTCGCCCCCGGAAGGAGTATAGAGCCCCGTGCAATCTTCGTGGCGATACCGATCTAAACCGAACACAACCCATGTACTGATCCCTGTTTTGCAGCTATGCGAAGACGCCTTTCCTGAGCTTGAGTTGCCTGCTGAAACTGATCTCTTGCAGTTCTGTGGTGCCCTGCAGGAGCTACTTCGATCAGCGGAGCCATTTGAGCAACTACTAACTTTGATTGTTCGTGCTGACTTACTCTCCCAACAACTTACGTGGTCCCTTCTTCTAATGATAATGACAGAACATTTGCGGGGGGCGAAAGCTTGTCTTTTCACTTGATGGCAAATACTAAGTGGCAAGCCCTCGCCCGTTAATTTCCTCTAACACAGATGCGCCTGACAATGCCCGGGTCACCTTTCCATAGCATAACGAAAAGCGGGAGGCACAGTAACAGCGCGGTCAGACCCGCTTGGAACTGCCACTATATGTGGTGTCACAGGCGGCAGCTTCAGCGCCAGCTCTTGTCATCCCCGCGTTAAAAAACTCCTCCACCCAAAAGCCCCATCAACACTAACTTTTCCCAAATTGAAAAAACGCTTAATTTCTAGCTAATTAAGCTATTTGCAACTTGATCAGTAGAAGGCTTTCCATTAATGTAGAGGCATTTGAATCTCCCAGTTGAGTCCGAGGCTAATTGGCGTCCATTTCGGCGCCCGATTCAACGGGTCATGAGCTTATTGGCGTGAACAATGCGTTTAGCGCTTTATAAGCGAATCGGAAACTAGGCGTGGCTATCTTTTGCTAGAGGTCGATTACATGTTTACAGCTACCAGGCAACCGCACCTGCTCTCACCTCTTACGCCCGAAGATCTCGGGCAATTGCAGGTGCAGCTTCCCGCGCTCAATATATTCTCTTATAGAGGGCCCGGGCAATCTGGTGGCGTCGCCAGTAGTCTTGCTCCGCTTACAAGGCAACTGGGTACAAAAGTGCAATGGATCGCCCTCTCAGGAGTGCCTGAGGTCAATGACCGCCCCATAGCCGGTTTCAGCTTTTACAAGCCAGAAGTTCCCGAAGAATTAATTGCCAGACATGGCCAGGCCGTACACAACTATCTATGGCCGCTCTTTCATGGTATTGAAGACAAGATTCACTATGACGCTGAAGAGTGGAAGAACTTTCGGCAACTCAGTATTATGCTGGCGCACCAATCGCAACGAATAGCATCCAGAAGTTTCCCGACGTTAGTTTGGCTCCATGATTTCGAAATGGCGTTACTTGCTCCAATGCTAGCGATGGACGCGGGCGTAATCCTCGCTCACTTCTGGCATGTACCGTGGCCCTCACCGGAACTCATGAAAAGAACCCCGGCCGGCTATGAGATAACGGAGGCTTTGCTGAGCAACAGGCTTCTTGGCTTCCACACTGAAGAATATGCCCGCAACTTCTTGCTCACGGTCACCGAGCTGATACCGGAAGCGAAAGTAGACCTTGACGAGATGACGGTTCGCTATGCAGGACACTGGACAAAAGTATTAGCGATGCCCCTAGGGCTTGACTACCCTTACTGGCAAAGACTGGCCCGGGCATCACGCACTCACGCTGAGGCGATCACTGTAACCCATAGGCTGGCACACCAAGTTATTCTCGGTGTAGATCGAATTGATTACACCAAGGGCATCCTTGAAAAGTTGGCCGGTGTAGAGAAGTTCCTCACTGAGAACCCCGATTATCACCGCCGTTGCCACTATGTACAATTGGCGCAGCCATATACTCCTAATGCCGTGTTCTCAACCTACCTTGCAGAAGTTCGCAACAGGGTAAAGGAAATCAACCAGAAATTCCGCAAAGACTCCTGGGAACCAATTGTCTGGATGGAAGGTTACTTTGATCACCAGCAACTAGCCGCCTGGTATCAAGCAGCTGATGTGCTTGCTGTTACACCGGTTCGCGACGGGCTCAATCTGATTGCCAAAGAATACATCGCCTGTCGCCTCGATGAACAAGGCGCCATTGTATTGGGTGAGAAAACAGGTTCTGCCGCTGAGCTCGTTAGCGGAGCGATACTGGTAGACTCACAATCATCAGATGCAATTTGTGCAGGAATATTGCAGGCCCTTTCAATGGGCGTGGAAGAAAAACGTCGGCGCATGGTTTCCATGCGGCATGTAGTTGCCTGGAATCGGTTGCATGACTGGGCCTGCGGGTTCCTGCGTCAAGCCATTGGAGCAGTGCGCTAACCTTGCGAGCCGGAGGACCCCCGGTATTCGCCGCTTTCACTGAAACCTCAAGCGCCTGTCTTCTTGCGTAAGGCATTGCATTCGCTGATTCGCCCGGCAAGTTTGGATAGTTCGGGAAACTCTGGTCCAAATAGTTTCGTATATATTCGGGATGCGTCTTCGTATCCTCGTATGGCTTCATCAACCGTGTGAGCGGCGTCGGCTGCGGCTGCGCCGCTCTCAAGCTGTTTTTTCGCCCACACTACATAAAGATCGGCTAGTTTGGCACGACCATTTGCCAAACCGACAGACTGAGGTCCCTGAGTCTTTTCTCGAATTGATATCACCTTGGTCCAACTTGATTCGGCATCAGCAAAATCGCCAGATTGAGAGTAAGCCTGCCCCAACAAAGCGTAGATCGGTATCAATCCCGGATCATCGGGACCAAGCTGCCCCTCCATGAAATGAGCCGAAGCTTTCGAAGCAGCTATCGGCCCCGCTGTGATACCAGCGCTCATGAATTTCTCCATCGAGGCAAGAGTCGGATACGCTAGTGCCTGAGCGCCCTTTAGCTGTATCGCCTTTTCCGGGGACAATTTCGAACTGAGCACCATCACAGCCCGTGCTTTGCCAAAATAGCCTTGCTCTTCATAACACCACGCCAAACGTTTGAGAATCTCAAGGTACTCTTCTTCACTGGCATCTTTTGAGTTCTTCGCACTTAACGCAGCACCAAAGAAACTCTTGCGAGCAGTATCCAGATCCCCTCGCTGATACAATGCCAAACCAGCTTCATACTGAGGCTTCCAGTCGGCTTCCTGCTGCCCCTTGAAGAAAAACGTAAGTGCCGCAGCGCCAACGGCAACAACAAACATGGCTGCAGCCGGTGCGGGCTTCTTGCGTTTCAATTGAATCACTGCACCAATCAGCAACAGAAGAGATGCGGCGGCTAAGCTCGGCAAAAACATCGAAAGATCTTCGCCCAAATCACGGCCGACGTTGACACTAGCGGCGCCAAAACCAGAACTGGCAGTGAGCTTTGCGAGATTCTCCGGAGCGCTTAAGCTGTCATCCATTACAGCAGCTAATATCTGGTGGCCTCGAGCGTCCAGCATTACCTCCATGTCGGAGGTGCACCTTGTGTATCCGTCGGGCAATTTCAGATCCGCCAACGGGATATTGCCTTTCTTTATAGAAAGCGTATCGAAAACCGGCGTCCTGGTGCCCGTTTCGTTCACGTAGGAAACTGCAATTGGGGTGCCTTTCACTAGAGAACTATTTATGCCATAAATTTTCGAAAACACCCGTTGAAGAGGACCAGGGGGAGAAATGGTTTCGGCCACTTTAAACTCGATCTTTTTCACACCATGTGTCTTCAAGTTATCGCTGACATACACAGAGACAGGAAAACCGAGCACTTTTGTCTCAGCGATTTTCGTTGGAGCATTATCCAGAGCAACAGTGATGGCAGTGGCATCTTTGCCTTTCAGATTTTTCGCGACATCGCTCCATTGCTCAATCGGGCTCGCGAAGTAGGTTCGGGTCTCGTCGTTGTACATGATGACGTCCCACTTCGGAGCCGCCGATACTATCGAGATGCGGGTAAGGGGATTATCCGCCCGCATTCCTTGATCACACATCTCGACTGTCCACTGACCCGTGTGAGGATTGTATTGCTTCATGAGCCAGCCGTCAGTCGTTTGCTCCTCGGCAATAGCTCCCGAGGCTAACGCCAGGGCAAAGAAGCCAGACAATAAAATCCAAACAACGAAGAAACGGTTCACGCTAAAGCCTCCGATGGGAGTAAGAGGGACAAGGCGCTAAACGGCAAGTGCGAAACAGCCTCCATGCAACGTAACCTTCGCCGAGATCTCAAAATACAGCATATATCTTCTGAATGCGTTTTTTCTGCTTTCCGAATTTAAGTCTCGTCAACTCACCGTATGGACTTATCAGCTACTCAGGAGTCGAACCGGACGGGCCAGCTTTGGGAATGATAACTAGCAGTTAGTTGCTTGGGAGAACAAGAACAGTCACGTGAGGCTGCGAATGATACTAGTTTTCTCCATCGTGGTAGTACTCCTGATAACGACAGGAGGCACGTTGCTTGCGGACCCCATGCTGATAGATGGCCAATCCGTAGATGAAAGCGGGTCAAAGCCGCAGCAAAGCGAAAAGTCAAAAGGCGAAAAGCTAAAAGGAGAAATCCGGCATTCCGATTTTTCCCCGGGGAATCGCCTTCGGCGAGTTCCGGAGTCACACAGGCAAGGAACTGGCGCCGGCTTCTCGGGTGGCGACTTCAAGCTTAACTCAACGCGTCAGCAGCCCGTGGACAATCGTCTGCTACTTCAATCCCCCGCGGCCGCTCCGGTGCCTAGCATCCTGAATCCTGAGCCGCTTAAAGGCGAGACGGATATTGAGACCGCGAAGCTGAACACGCAAGCCAACGAAGATAAGACTCAGTCAGCTAGCGGTTCCACAAATGCCACGGAGAAGGAAAAAGGCTCAAACACGAAAAGAACCGTTGTTGTCCGAATTCGCCGGGTGGTAAGCAATTTTGAAGCCGAGATTGCCGAGAGCGCTCTCAAAATCGCATTGACGATGGTGAAGAAACAAGATCCAAATACCACTGTTATTGTGTTCCTTGATCTAGATGCTGTCAGTCTCGCTGATGGAGAGTTCAATTTTTTTGACCAAGTGAGCACGAGTGAAGAAGGCAACTCGAGGTCAATTTCCCTTAAGTCTATGCGCGCTCTCTTGCAGAAGTTCGGCACAGAAGGCGGCAAAATAGTTGTCTCTGAGCGATGGGCAAAGATACGAGGATTTCACAGGAAGACTAATACAATAGTTCCCGGCTCTGTATTGACTGATGAGGATGGCATAGCACAAATGCTTTTGGATGCAAGCAACGTCATCGATTATTAATGGCCCGGCCAAACTTCAAATGTCAACCGCCCGCGTGGCCGAACTACTCAAGGAACCTGGCGTAAGTTTTCATAACCACGGTGAACGACTGGCATTGTCGCACCAACGAGTTCAACAACTTCAGACAACCTGATCTCGAAGATTAATGTCTATAACCGCTGGCTCTTTTCACTGTGCCGAGAGGTGTCTGAACTTCTAACACTCGGTTCGCGCAAACGCGAAAAGAGGT
The DNA here is from genome assembly GCA_021732565.1 of Candidatus Obscuribacterales bacterium. Classification (GTDB taxonomy): domain Bacteria; phylum Cyanobacteriota; class Vampirovibrionia; order Obscuribacterales; family Obscuribacteraceae; genus JAKFUT01. The sequence continues at coordinate 199 of JAKFUT010000035.1, read as the reverse complement.
TTGTCTTGTAAAAGAGAGTAGTAAATCCACTAATTCAGCAGTTCTGCAAGGACATCTTCCAGGCAAGTTTCGATAATTTTATAAGTACTTCTAAAGGCGGACTCATTGCTGTGATAGGGATCTGCTATGTCGCTGGTACCGTGCAACAAACGAATTTTGTGTTTGCTTTCCGCAGGCGCCAATTTTTTCAACGCAGTTG
>JAKFUT010000029.1 GCA_021732565.1 Candidatus Obscuribacterales bacterium | reverse complement strand
TCTCTTGTCCAGTGTGAGAAAGTTAAAAGCGGAAGTGGCAGCCGACGTTGGGGTTAAACCGGCAATACTTGGCAGGGGGGCTTGCGGGAAGAAGTTACCGAGAAATCCCAGGAAACCGGTAGCAGGAAACGGGTTTTGAAGGTCGGCGGTGGATACCTGCGGACGATTTTCTATCAGGTTGGCCAAGTTGTAGTTGTTGGCTAACGTGGTAGTGCGGTTAAATGCGGTTAGAACAGGTACCGGGACACCGGATTCGGTGCTGGCCACGTTCGCTGTACCTTGCAGGTTACTGGTAATGGTGCCCGAAGTTCGACTACCGGGGCTGCCCAAACCTGGCAGGAGGTTGATCAACGGCGCGAAAGAACCACCCAAGACCTGTGCTGATGCCCCCTCCCCTTGTAAGTTAAGGGCCGCACCGATTTGGCGGATACCTTCATTTTTCAGTTCAACCAGTGACACTTGAATGTGAATCTGGCGGGGGCGTTGATCAAGAAGACGAATACATTCTTCAGCCGTTGCGAGGTCATCAGGTGTACCAACCACTACCACCTGACGGTTTTTCATGTCAGGAACACAAAGGGCCTGGCCGCCGTTTTGTTCAACGATGTAGTCAGTGGGAACTTCCTGATAGGCACGAATCTGTTGCGTACCGGGATCTTGGGCTGCGTTGTTGAAACCGGTGCCTTCTTGAGTTTGAATACGGCTGGTGCCTCTCAACTGACGCTGCGTATCCAGACGAGTGTTGAACGAGTAATCGACGCCGCTATCTGATTCTTCTTTAGATTCCTTTGTATTGGAAGAAGACTCGCTGGACTCATTTCGACGTTGAGCTCCGCCTTCGCCTACACCAGCTTGTGCGCGGTCTGTCTTACTGGCTTCGGAAGATTTCGGATTCTCTGCGGTGGCTGAAGTTTCTTTTCTCTTGTATACAGCTGTGAAGTCGGGAATAAGACCGCGGTTAAACACCGAAGTTGCCAGCAGGTTGGCAATATCAAAGGGGCTGGCATAGCTGATTTTGAAAACCCTGGCCATGGTGCGGTTAAGTCCCAACGCAGCCATTGCACCAGGGGCACCAACGATAACCGTGTTATTATCAAGCACGCGACTTGTCATGCCCGCCGCTGCCAGAACACTGTCCATGGCTTCGTTCAGCGTGACATCGTGCAAATCGCCTGTGATTTTTCCAGCGACTGATTTATCGAGAAGAACGTTCAGGTTTCCCCTTCTTGCCAACTCGCCGAGCACTTCTCTGACGGGCGTGTCTCTGAAACTCAAGTTGTGAATAAGTTCTTCTTTTGCAAAGAGCTTGAATTGCCTGTGAATTTTAACGCTACCGCGCGTGAGCGGCAATTTGTTCCACGCAGGATCTATACGCCTTGGTGCCGTGGGGTTCGTCGACTGTGCCAGTTGCGTTCCTTCAGGTGTCGCGTTGGCGGGCTCTGCATCAGCGACCGGCGAAGGAAGCCCCCCTGGTGGCACATTCTGCGCCAGCTCGGTGGTGGCCGCTTTTCCGCCCGTTGGCGCATATGTCAGATCTGCAGTTCCCCTGGCACCCTCAGCGGGCATGGCAGCAGAGGCATCACCGGCGGTGCCATTCGCTGCAGGCGCAGCGGCAGCAGCGGTCGCGTTCGCACCAGCGGCGGCATCACCAGATTGCGCCATTGCCGTCGGGCAAGAAATAAAGAGGGTACTTGCCAGCATCAGTACTGACAACTTACTCATTGCAAGCCTCTGTCCTTGCATCGCCATTGCAATTCCTTTCTCACTAAGAGCAATCCACCAGTTGTTAAGAAGATATTGGTAAGCCAGGGTGGAGTTCAAGCGGGTCTATTGTACATGGTTCGTTCTGAAATGCAAACGAAACGCTTCGACTGAATCTCTAAACACCCCACTCGCAAACTCTTGCGTGATCAAGCACAAGAAACGAAGAGGGTCATTTTACTGGTACCAGATATGGTATTCATTGCTTGTCTTTATATAGTCGATGAATAGCGACTTCTAAATTGTTGCGTGCTTCAGTAAATCGAGGGTTCAGTCGTAACGCAAGGCGAAACTCATTGATGGCGGGCATTATATCGCCGCGTCCGTAAAATGCGTAGCCCAGGTCATTACGAGCGCTGGCGTTTAACGGATCGATAACCACTGCTTGCTTCAATTCTTCTATAGCAGCATCGATTTTGCCACTGCCAAAAAGACACCGTCCTAATGCTAAATGACTATCGGGCGAATTTGGACTGAGCAAAGCGGCCTGCCTGGCTGTAAGCATTGAAGATTGTTTATCACCCGATCTCAACAGGGCATTACTTAACGCCACTTGCGCGCGCGAATTAGTAGAATCGAGAGAGACGGCCTGGCGTGCCGATTGCATGGACCCGCTGACGTCGCCGGCGGCAAGCAAAGACTCTGAAAGTGCAGCAAGAGCCTCGGGTTGCGGTTTTATCGCAATCGATCGGCGAAATTCATTGATGGCCTCATTTACGTTACCCCCGTGCGACAACGATTCGCCAAAGAGAAAATGAATGTCGGCCGAATTGGCGGAAATTTCAACGGCGCGTCGAAACTGCCGCAATGCATCCATGTGATTTCCTGTTAGCTCTAATACCTTGCCAAGCTGAGCACGACAAGATGCACTGTGCGGATTGACGTTAATTGCAGACGTCAATTCCGTGGCGGCGCCTTCCAGATCGCCGAGCACATACAAGTATGTGCCTAATTGGAAATGGAGGAAGGCATCATTGGGATCGTCTGTTATCTTGCGGCGAATCTCAACACATTTCTCGCCGGCATGTCTCAAGTCGGGCTGACCGCGATCGAGGAAAAGCGACTTGAGATATTCGTCTTCTTTCGTGCCACTAGTTGCGGTGCTTCTACTGCGATCACCGGGAATCTCTCGGCGGCGATCGCCACTTCCATCCGACATCCATTTCGAAGCGTCGTCTGCCCCTGTCTCAGCCGCAGACTTTTCAGCTTCGGGGGATGACTGCACGGTGCTGTTGTTCTTTTGTCCGGTGCCGTCGGCATTGTGTTTGGATTGCGTAATATCCGCAGGTCTGGTGATTGCAACCTTCGGCTCCTTACGCTTTTCACTGGCTGCGGGCCTCAAGATTCGCGGGCGCCCGATAGTCTTTGTCGTTATCGCCCCTTGTGGCTGCTCGGTGGTTTCTGCTGCTCCGGTTCCGGTAACTGCATTACGCGGTAACGGACCACTGGAGGCGGACATGTTTAGCGAGCATGCTAAAGTGACAGAAGTGATCAAGACTAGAATCAATCGGTGGGAAACCACAGCGATACCTCCGTGAGTACGGCTTTAGCATGACAGCCAGATCAGCATACATACATATACCATTTTGTGCTCACAAGTGCGATTTCTGCGATTTTGCCGCATTCGCCGGACTCGATCACATGTCTGAAGCATATTGTCGAACAGTCGTTCAAGAGATTGACCGGCGACTGCAAGATACCCCTGTCAAAGAACCTTTGAAAACGGTATTCTACGGTGGAGGAACGCCGGGATATATAGATCCGGCTCATCTAAATCTCATTCATGAGAAGTTGAAAGAATCGCCAGGAATTGCTATTGATGCGGAAGTGACCCTGGAAACGACTCCTCTTACGATAACCGAAGAAAAAGTTCATCAATGGTTCGAAATGGGAATCAACAGAGTTTCAATGGGAATTGAATCTCTACAAGACTCCGAATTGAAGGCGATCGGTCGGGATCACGATAGTCACTCTGCTATTGCAGGCATAAAGCGCGCTCGCACTGCGGGCATCAAAAATCTTGCCCTTGATCTTATCTACGGGCTTCCCGGGCAGACCCGATCTTCGTGGAAAGATACTCTTGATCATCTACTCTCATTTGAACCGAATCACTTGTCTGCATACGGACTCAACATTACAGGCTCTTTGAAACTGCATTTCCCTGCCGGCAGCATTGCCTATCCCGATGATGATGCTTTTGTAGATATGTACGATGTACTTGTCGACGGGTGCAAACAAGCCGGTCTGGAACAATATGAAATTAGTAATTTTGCCCGCCCCGGGTGCGAGTCTCGTCACAACCTGTGTTACTGGCGCAACGATGAGTATCTTGCCTTCGGCGTCGGTGCACACCGTTATGTAAACGGTGTGCGCAGTGCTAATCTTCGCTCATTCAATCGATATATGCGCGATTACTTGTGCGACGAGACCACCGAAACCATTGATGATGAGCGCCGAACAAGCGATGCGATCATGCTGGGACTGCGCTTGCGAAATGGATTAAACCTTTTGCAGTTCCAAGCTCGATACGGCGTTGACTTGATGCATCGATTCGCGGCCAAGCTCCCCACACTTACTGACGGTGGCTTTCTTGAAGTATCCGACGGTGCACTGCGGTTGACCAGAAAAGGAATAATGGTGAGCAACTCCGTTCTTGGTGAACTGATTTAGATTTGTGTCACCGGCAGAAACAGAGGACCCTGCAGGCGCAATGAAGAAATCCGTCTCAACCCTGTTAATCAGCATGGTGGCAGACAGCAGTCTTCTGTTTAACTTGCATTAATTCGGGGCACATCTGATCGGAAGGTTCCTTCTTGTTCCAAATAATCGGGATGGGAAGACCAAACAAGCAAGGGCGGAAGGAGCGAACAAAGCTGTGTTGGACGAAGGTTAGCTGGCAAGAATGATAAATTGACGACGGTTGTCGCCTTACCGCGACGCCGGGCGAATCTGACACAATTGCCAGCAAGTGCCAACAGCAAATCAAAATTGAACAAGCGCCTGGCGCAAAACGAGCGGCTGGAGGCGGGCCGGGCATAAGCCCGCAGGGAGCAAGTACAGTTGAACAATCTCACCGATGACGATGAGATATCTATCCATCTCGAGCGGGATCCGTTACTGGGTCAAACCCTGGGCGGAAACTACGGGGTAGTATCAGTCATCGGTCGAGGCGGCATGGGCGTGGTTTACAAAGCTCGACATACAACCATGGATCGCTTTGTGGCGATTAAGACGCTCCATATTGGCAAGGCTGGCAACCCGGAGGCCTTACGTCAATTTCAGCGAGAAGCGCGAGCCGTCAGCCAGGTAAAACACCCGAATACAGTTAAGTTGTATGATTTCGGTGTCAGCCCGGAAGGGCAAGCTTTCCTGATAATGGAGCTTCTGAACGGAATCTGCATGCGGCAGATGATGAAGGAAGTCGGACCGCTACCCCCGGCACGAGCAAACCTGATCTTTCAACAAGTGATCTCAGCCTTAGCCTGTGCGCATGAGGCGGGCATTGTGCACAAAGATCTTAAACCTGAGAACATAATGCTCTGCGAGAAAACCGGTTACGGATCAGACTGGGTCCATGTTCTGGACTTCGGCATATCGGCACTGGCAAACGGAGGGAATACCTGGACAGACTCCAACGCTGTTCTTGCACCGCTGGAAATAATTGGCAGCCCGCCATATATGAGCCCGGAACAGTGCGCGATGATCCCCAACATCGATCATCGCAGCGATATTTACTCTCTGGCGATTTGCATTTTCGAAGCACTCTCCGGCACATTTCCATTTAAGGCTCGCACCGCCATGGAAGTTCTCGATTGCCACCTCTCGGTGAAACCCAGATTGCTGAGGGATATCGGGATGCACACCAGCACCTACGAATCGGTTTCGCAACTGCTCAACAAAGCACTCGAGAAAAAGCCTGAGAAGCGATTTAATACCATCAAAGAGTTCGGTGCTGAACTTGACGAAGCAATTACTAAAGATTCAAAGCGCGGGCTTGCATTGAAGGACCGCGTCAGCATGGAAATTCCGCGCACCGCCGAGTTTGTTCGACTGAACAAAGAAGTTATAGAAGATCTTGAAGATGGCGACGAAATGATTACTCCGACTAATCGTCGGTCTTACTTTGCCTCACGCACTGGTGGCTTTTTGGGCGGAATCAAGAGTCTGATTTACGGTGATGCCGGGTCGGCAGATCAGAACGCCAAACCAGACAAAGACAAAGTTGTATTTTTTCAGTGCCCGCACTGTGGCACTGACACTCAACCGGAACTTTCGTTGTGTTTGTGTTGTGGAAGAAGCCTTGCCACGAAGGATGATTTCAGTAAATTACGTGCAGCACGTGGCGACTTCAGCCTGCCCAAACAGAAGAGCACCACAAAGGATCAACCGAGAGTTGTGCGGCAGGAATTAAGTCAGCGCACCAAAGCGGCAATGCTCAAGACCGGAAGAGCATGGACACGCTCAATTGGATTGGTTTTCCTGAGCATCGTGCTGGTTGCTTGTGTTTTCGTTATTTCCGGTGGTTATCACCTGCTGGTCACCACGCTCACACCTAAGCCCCAGCGCAGCCCGCTCAGCGACTGAGAAGATTAACGGTGCTTCCAATATCGCGTATGTTCAATTTCGCGGGGCGACTCGCTGTTGCACATTCCCGGGTGGAATGCGGATATCGCATACTGTCCGACGGATCGCACCAGAGGGAGTACCGACCAAGCCACTACGTGGTGCGGATGACTACTTGAAGGTGCAATCGATTTGTGGTATGACACTTATTTATTGTGGGCGAATTTCCAATGGATCGAACGTGTGCTCAGCTGGATTTCCAGCGCCCACCCATAGACTGCCCGATTCGAAAGCCTTGAATGAGATTGGTTCGCGACAATTGATACAGTTCATTCAATGCGGAGGGATCGTCGATACCATATTTAGTGGCTATCGCATTAACCTGTTGCATGGCCACAGCCGAAAAATATATGAATACTTCTTCGCGCACTTCGCCCATACCCTGATTAGGTAGACGAAGTACGGCCCTGCCAAAATCATTGTTGACGGCTTCATAAATTTGCTGATCTAAGAGTTCGTCAAAAAACGAATCGATCTTTCTGCCCATTAAGCCACCGCCTGGTATATTCGGTATAAACTACCGCTTGAATACGCGCTTGTTCTTAAGAATCTGTCAATCGAGGAGATCCAACATTCGGCGCACCTCGCGAATGTCTTGCCACATGAGCCACTTCGGACTACCTTGCTCGCGTGAATCATTTCTAAGAAGATAAGATGGATGAAACACAGGCATTAATTTAGCACCGATGGGGTGATCAAACCACTTCCCTCGAATCCGGCTCATGGGATCCTTTACTTTGAGGACGGCCTGAACGGCGGTTGTGCCAGCAAGTATTATAAGCTTCGGCTTTATCAAATTTATTTGAGCATCGAGATACGGTCGGCAAGCATCCATTTCTTCGGGACTAGGGACCCGATTGCCCGGTGGCCGACACTTAACTACATTGCATATGTACGTCTGTGTCTTTCGATCGATACCAACGGAGCCAAGAATCTTGTCTAACAATTGCCCTGCTCTTCCGACAAATGGCAGCCCCGTAAGATCTTCCTGTTGGCCCGGGCCTTCACCGATAATCATTAGTCTAGCTTGAGGATTACCATCAGCAAAGACGACATTGTTGCGTCCCTGGCAAAGTCCACACAAACGGCAATCCGCGGCAGTCGCGAGCGCGTCGTCGAGACGTTCAAAAGACAGAACTTGAGGGTCGATTTGATGCTTGGATTTATTAGCGGTATCTCGTTTTTCACGATCATCCAAGAACGACAACTGCTGCTGTGGGCTCATAGCAGACCTCCGGTATATGCATTTGCGGAGCGGCGGATATGCACCACATACAGTGCCCTCGCCCGCCAGGAATAGTAACACAACTATTAGTAGCGGCTTGGAGAATTAGTTATAAGGACGCCTTCGCTAAATGGAAACCTCAGCGCCCGGTCCCAGATTGGCCAGCGGAGATATAGTGTTGGCAATACTACTGAGTCCTTCCACACCCACAACGTGAGCGGAGTGTATTATCGGGCTGCCAAAATCACTGGTTGAAATTCCGCACACATTTGCAGAAAGATCGCCGGACTCCAGACCAAGACAACGTTCTGCCGTACGGGCAAAATTATCGGCGTCACCGGTGGTAAAGAAGGAGCATCTTCTATAAAGGTGAAGTAACTCATGTCGCTCATATGTATCGCTAATGCCACCGAGAAGTTCAAGCTGCACATATTCAGCCGGATCAATCAAAGCAACTCCCGCCGGTATCAGCGTGGCGAAAGCCTCTGAGAGAAAGGGGAAGTGAGTGCATCCGAGGATCAGAGCCTCTATCGGTTCACCATGGAGCCTGTCAATGCACCGCTGCACCGCCTCTAGCGCAAGGTTTCCGCTCAGATGCCCGGCTTCGACCAGCGGCACCAGCTCAGGACAGGGAATCTCAATTACTCGAACTGTTGGATTAATTGCCCCCATGATCTTCGAAAATGCACCGGAACGGCACGTAGCACTGGTAGCAAAGACGGCCACGGTTTTGTACCTGGCGGCGCAATGAATCGATACCGGTCGAATAAGATCATGTACGGGCAACGTAAGTTTGTTGCGCAAAGTATTGCCGGCAATCGAGGCTGAGGTATTGCAAGCCATAACGATGCGGTCAACGGCCGAGTCCACCAGCCAGCGCCCGGTCTGTTCCGCAAAAGCAGCTATTTCACTAGCGGGCCGGTTTCCATAGGGACAACGAGCAGTGTCCGCAAGATAGACATAGCTGGAAGAGTCTCCCCCGGCCAATACTAATCTTCGCAATACCGATAAACCACCAGCCCCGGAGTCAAACAGACCGATTCGAACCCTTGGCGGTCTTGCAAACTCGTCTCTTTGTCTGTTCAAGATCATCGTCTTCTCCAAGACTTCGCCAACAGGTGATACTTCAGTTATAAATGCCGTCCGTTAAACGCTCGTAAATAAATGGGCGTTATCTGGTAAATATGTTCCGCACCATGCCTGTCGCTCCGCTTCCAGCAGCACGACGGGCCACGGAAGGTTCGGAGGCTTTTCGCTCATCCTCATGCCTGCGGGCTACGTTTCGCGCTTCGGACAAGTAAATGATGATACCCTGGCTCAAAGCTTCTGCAACCCTTCCCTGATATTCGCCGGACATTAATTTCTCGCGTTCCTTCTTATTTGAGATGAACCCGACTTCAGCAAGAATGGCAGGGTGGGGGGTGTGGTTCACCACATAAAATCGAGCTTTTCGCACGGAGCGATCCGGCACCTCCAGCTGCCCCACCAGAGCCTGGTGAATTTTTTGCGCAAGAACCTTTGAGCAATCGTTTTGATAATAAGTTTCTATTCCGCAGATCTCCGAATCGCTTTCCAGGGAATTGATGTGGACGCTGACAAAGGCGTCGGGTTTTACCTCATTGGTGATTCGAACCCGGTCTTCCAACGAAACGAACGTGTCGTCAGAACGAGTCAAAATGATTCGCAGTCCCTGCTTTTCCAATTCCTTCTTTAATTTCAATGTGATACCCATTGTCATGTCCTTTTCGCGCAAATCCCCGCGCTGAGCTCCGGGGTCGGAACCGCCATGCCCTGGATCGAGCACCACCGTGGCAATGCCGGGTGTTAACGCCATTTCTCTTTCAACGATTGTGAGCACCAGCCCGCTCTCTTCGCTGACGAGTTCCTCTTTTACAGTCAGCCCCGCGCGTGCAAGATCGAGAACCAGCCGAACATCACCGTTTTCACTATCGGGTTTGCCAGTTCGAAGTCCAGTCAAGAGTTCCCGGCACGGGCTCTGCGGAATTACCGATTCAACTGAAGGGGCGCCTTCAACGAAATCCACTACATATCTTTCTGGATCTGATAGGTGGAAGCTCTTGTATTTTATATGTCCGCTGCCTTTTACCGTCAGCTGCAGGGGTTGTGTCCCGACAAAGGTAATTGACGGCAAAACATATTGAAGAGGTTCCGCCGTGGCAACGCCGTTTTCACGGTCTGGCGAGTCCGACATGTTATTTGGCACCGCCACCGGGTCTTCCCCAGCCTCAGAACGGGAGAACCGCCGCTTTTCCGGCTTTTGATTAGAGACCCGCACGTCCTGCAGCTTCGGGGCATTGGGTGCGCTCCATTGACGATAATCGGGGGCCACCGGGGGTGACATTTCACCACCCGGCTGGCCGCCACGCAAAGCCTCGGCTCTTTGTGCAACATTACTTAGCCTCATGGCAGGACCTTCGGCGCTGGCAACGCTTCCAGTCGTCTGCCCTTTTTTTGTCACTTGAGTAACGGGTGTGCCCGGGTCATTCATACCTCTTGCATTGTCAGCCCTGGTGCCTTCAGTAGCGGTCTTCTCCCCCGACCGCCGGCCGGATCTGCTGAATTCGTTCTGGCTGTTTCCCCTGGCTGCCGTTTTGCTGTTCTTGAGATCCGGGGAGCCTGGAGTGGCTGAATCTTCCGTTGGTTGTGGCAGTTTGCCCACCGTCCCCGACGAGCTGGCGCTATCACTGCTCGGCTCAACTCGCCGCGCGTGTTTTCGCAGAAATGAAGGAGCAAGCGGCGGAAATACGGAAGAGAAGCGCGCCCACCGGCTCCGGGCGAGGGGAGGCTCCTCACGAGAAGTCGACGCTTCCTTCACCGGAGAAACAAGCGGGGGCGCCGCAAGAGAGCGAGCCGATAGCGCCGCGGGCGCGGCCGTTGATCTCGACGATGGCGGGATGGCGCCAGCAGGTTCAGCTTTTCCTGATCCTCGTTCTGTCAGGGAAGCTCTTTCGTCTCTTTTGGCGCTTTGCATCGACTCCCCGGTGAAGTCCTCCGGAAGAGCCGGACGAAGACCGGGCACGTCTGCAGGAACTTGCGCGCACCGTTCTTGTTCACCTTGTGGTACCCCGGTGGACGGGGTCGATCGAAGATTGCGCAGACTTCTACTACTTGTTTGCGGTAGTCGTTGCGGCATAAATTGCGATAATTCTCGACCGGAGGAAGGTTCCACATCAGCGGAACGACCGAGAGAACCTGGACCATTTGCTGATTTCGCTTTTAGAATTCGCTCTCCCGTAGTTCTTTCTGCAACTCTGTCTGCGGTGCGGTCTATAGCGCGCCCGGATTCACCTGTGGCATAGCTGTTTGATCGGGAATCTAAATACAGTGGCTTTGGATGACTCTGATTGGGAAATTTCACAATCAACGAATCGCCATTGGCCCGCAAATCAATCTTTCTTAGCAATGCCGGATTAGAAGTTGTTATGGAAATTCGAAAGACCGGTGGATCAGACTGGAACTGCCCGATTCTTATAAGATCAACATGTTCAATTGCAGGATGCAAAATGGTAGAAGGCTGATTCCAAACCAATCCCGGAAAATCAACAGACATGGTTGTCTTTCCGCCTTCCCCCGGGAAATACTGAATAACGGGCACCGGCAGTGGTAGCTTCCCTTTGACTCGAAACATCACACTACCGGCAAACGCGTCTTCCACCACGCTTACAACCCGCGCAGGAATGCTTCCACCAAATTGCCGCTCTTGCGCATAAACTCGGACAGGCAGCAACAGCTCCACGATCAAGAGAAGGATGCAAGCTGCTATCCATCTCGTTCTTAGCGACATGAAGCCACCTTAACTTTCCCGCCGACCCAATTCTAACACGCCTGGCAAGCCCTCCCGCTCTCCACCGCTTGACTAGACGCTGCCACCACTGGCGAGACTAGTTAAAAAATCTTCGGCGGTACCTTTTTATTTGATCTGCTAACCTTCACCACATTCCGCAGCCGGTGCAACGGTGTCTCCGCGGCAAGCAGCCGTAAGGAATATGCGTTGCAAAGGCCCGGGATCAGATGCTCTGCAACTTGCCAGAGCGTTATGCAACGTTGTCCAAACGATAATCAAATGAGACCGACAACTTCATCGGAAGTTCCCGTCGAATTTAGTTTTTCTCAAGCATTAGAGTGCGGATAAAGTCGGCAGGCACGGGACCTTCCGATAAATTATTAGTAGAGTCCAAGCATAACTTGCGGAGGATATTGCTGCAATGACAGGCCAGGGAGATTTGGAGATGGCGCTAACATGGTCGCCAATCCTATGTGCGGCGGTCGCAATTTTTTATGGAGGCGGCGTCGGTGCGTGGGTAGTTAAGCTTCCCGCAGGCAATGAAAGGATGCAAGAAATCGCTGCAGCCATTCAGGAAGGCGCCAATGCGTATATGAAACGACAATACGCCTCGGTGCTTGTCGTGGGAGTGGTGCTGGCTTTAATAATAGCCTGGGCACTGGGACCAGTAACGGCCGCAGGCTTTTGCGTCGGTGCAGTTTTTAGTGCTCTGGCCGGATTCGTAGGAATGGTAGTTTCGGTAAGAGCTAACGTGCGCACTGCAGAAGCGGCACGTGACGGACTGGCGAAGGCTCTCAACGTTGCATTCAAAGGTGGTTCAGTTACGGGGTTGCTCGTGGTCGGGCTCGGTTTGCTTGGTGTCTCGCTCTTTTACATGGCGACTAAAGACGTGAACGCTCTGGTCGGTTTAGGATTCGGAGCCAGTTTGATTTCAGTTTTCGCGCGCCTTGGTGGTGGCATCTACACCAAAGCTGCCGATGTCGGCGCCGATCTGGTGGGCAAGGTAGAAGCTGGAATTCCGGAAGACGACCCGCGTAATCCGGCCGTAATTGCCGACAACGTCGGAGACAACGTTGGCGACTGCGCCGGCATGGCAGCCGATCTTTTCGAAACATATGCAGTCACAGCTATTGCTACCATGCTTTTAGCCAGTATCGAATTTAAAGCAAGAATTGCAGCAGGCAATACAAATATCTTGCTTTATCCGCTTGTATTGGGAGGCGTATCAATTATTGCTTCCGTTATCGGCACATTCTTTGTGCGCCTTGGCTCCAACAAAAACATTATGGGTGCACTCTACAAAGGGCTCATCGTTTCCGGCGTTCTTGCCGCTATAGCGTTTTACCCGGTTACACAACACATGATGTCTGCACCGGCGGCTGACGGAATGGCGGCCATGGATGCTACCAAATACTGGTTGGCGTCGCTGGTAGGGCTTGTGGTGACAGCGTTGATCGTTGTGATTACCGAGTACTACACCTCCACCGAGCACGCCCCGGTCAAATATATTGCCAAATCTTCCGAAACCGGTCACGCCACCAACATCATTGCCGGGTTGGCAATTTCAATGGAAGCAACAGCGCTTCCGGTACTGGTGATTGTCGCCGGCATCCTCACGGCCTTCTCTCTTTCAGGTATTTTCGGAGTGGCTCTGGCCGCAATGGCAATGCTTAGTATGGCGGGCATAATCGTTGCTATCGACTCTTACGGTCCGATTACGGACAATGCCGGCGGTATCGCCGAGATGGCCGAATTGCCGAAGGAAGTACGGGCGGTAACAGATCCGCTTGATGCTGTAGGTAATACCACCAAGGCTGTAACCAAGGGGTATGCCATCGGTTCGGCTGGTCTGGCAGCAATTGTGTTATTCAGTTCCTACACGCAAGAACTGGTGGCACATGCTCAAAAAGAAGGTTTGGATGTTACACGATTGAACTTCAATCTCGATAATCCATATGTACTTTGCGGATTATTTATCGGTGGCTTAATTCCCTTCATCTTTGCTGCATTAGCGATGAGAGCAGTCGGTGAAGCCGGCGGTCTTGTGGTCGATGAAGTGCGTCGCCAGTTTAAAGAGCGCCCGGGAATCATGGACGGAACGGCCAAGCCCGATTACGGCACTTGCGTCGACATCGTCACCAAGGCCGCCATCAATAAAATGATTGTTCCGGCATTGATTCCAGTTCTAACTCCTGTGCTCATCGCTGCTCTGGGAGCTCTCTGGTTAAACAAGGCACTGCCTGGAGAATACGCCGCAGCTAAATTAATCGGCGGTGTACTCGTCGGTTCAATCGTAACCGGTATCTTCGTGGCAATCAGCATGACCTCAGGCGGCGGCGCCTGGGACAATGCTAAGAAGTACATTGAAGAAGGCCACCATGGCGGCAAGGGATCGGACGCTCACAAAGCTGCCGTCACCGGCGATACCGTCGGCGACCCCTACAAAGACACAGCTGGTCCTGCAATCAACCCGATGATCAAGATTTTGAACATCGTGGCTCTGCTCCTGATTACATACTTGATCAAGTAGAGAATAATTTTGAAGGAGGGTGGTGCCTGCGCTACCCTCCTTCATGTAATCCCGAGATTAGTCCATAGGGTGGCCTGTGGCAGGTTTTTGTAAATGGCACGGTGGACTGACCAGCGGCAGAGAGAGGCTTCATGCAAATACGTGCCGCAAACAGGCAAGACGAACCACTAATACGAAACATTGTTTTTTCAGCATTGGAAGAGCTGGGCATAACGGCGGAACCCGATGGCAGAGACAGTGATCTAAAAAACGTTGAGCAAAATTATTTCTGGCACGACGGAGTATGTCTGGTGGCCGAACGAGATGGCCAGGTAGTCGGAGTCATAGCCGGGCGCAGGCATACCAGTGATGACGAGCTGGAACTGGGGCGCATTGCTGTTTATCCAGCAGCCCGAAACAGAGGCGTCGGACGAGCACTGATTAAGACGCTAATCTTTTTTGCCTCGAATATGGACTACAAGCGAATAGTGCTTGGCACTGATCTTCCATCAGCGGATCTCGCGCGGCTTCCGGAAGAAAAGTTAACTAAACTGGGCTTTCTGAAAACCGAGCAAGGGTGGTGCATGCAAGTGCCGGCGAATTTTCAGCACGCTAACTGCGCCTCCTGAGAAGAAGGTCCATGCTTTTGGCTGCGTCGACCGTGATTCTCTTTGTACGACATTGCACCGAAATGTGATCGCAGCGAGGGTTCTCGATGTCTAAGAAGAAAGAAAAGAAGTCGCACGCTGCCAATCTCATAAAGAAGCATTTTAGTTGTGCAGCCCTGTCCGATCTCGTCACGGCTCGTCGAACATTTCCCAGCACGACCCGGGCCGATGTTCAAAGATCTCTTGAGGAAACATTCACAAAGACATACCCGGCCGCTCCTGTAGGTCTTCACCGTAATTACGACTTTGCACCGGTGACGCTTTCAACTTTTATGGAGACGAATCACAACCCTGTCGTAGTCGGGCCACTTGAATATGAGGAAATCGACGTCGGGGATGCTGCACCGGTACGATGTTTGAAGAGAGGGCTATGGATATCTTGCTATAAGAACCTGCCCTTTGCAGTTATCCTCGATTATTATGAAAATCACGGTGGTCTGCAGTCCATCTCCGTGGAGGTCGCACTGCGCCCCGGGCAGGAAGGTGCAACCTTCGCATCAGGCCTTCTAAGCGATCTCGAAAAACTCGTGTACCAAAGCAGCTCATACAGGGGCAAAGTGATTTCGCTGGAAGCAGTTTCAAATTACTCCGGTCACGCTGGCGTTATCAAAGTGCATAAACTGAATGCCGTTGAGAGAGAGCAAGTAATTCTACCGGCGGCGACTCTGCAACTCTTGGAACGCAATATCATGCAGTTTGTCGAACAGCGCGAACCTCTTCGCAAACTGGGGATGGCACTCAAAAAGGGTATCTTGCTTTACGGAAAGCCGGGAACCGGAAAGACTCATACTATTCAATATCTGGCCAGCCAATTACCCGGCCACACCACATTATTAATCACTGCAGCCCAAGTAGGTTTACTGGCAGAATATTTCTTGCTGGCGCGTTTTCTGCAACCGGCCATGCTGGTGATTGAAGACGTGGACTTAATTGGACGAGACCGTAACTCAATGAACAATGTCTGCACCGAGAGTACACTCAATCAGCTGCTGAACGAAATGGACGGTTTGAACGAAGATGCAGCCATGTTGTTTGTATTGACGACGAATCGCCCCGAGCAATTGGAAGCCGCGCTCTCCTCTAGACCAGGACGGATCGATCAAGCCATTGAATTTCCACTGCCTGACTCTGACGGGCGTCGTAAGCTTATTACACTTTATTCACACAACTTACCCATGGACGAGGTCATTCTCGAAGATCTGGTTTCGCGAACAGATCAAGCCACGCCAGCATTTATCAAAGAATTGATGAGGCGATCCGCGCAGTACTACCTGCAAGCTGACGGTACTGATTCCCTCAAAAGCGAACACGTAGAGTTAGCCCTCAACGATATGCTATTTGCTGGAGGGAAATTGAACATAAACCTGCTTGGCGGGGCTATCCAACTCAATGAACCAGCGGCAGTCTAGTATCTTTCGACATTTTTGACAACCTCACGCAAGTACCCGGGCATCCGTGCATTCCGGTAGGTAACCCCGGGAGGATGTTAAGCAAAAACGGCTTACCGACAGCCACTTACTGCTGACTGAAAATAGGTTAAGTGGTATAACAGTTGTCCGGCATTGTTTGGAAGCGGCATCCAGGTTGGCAAGTTGTTGTGCCAGAATCGGCAATCATTCGATGGGTGGCGGCGCTTGTGATTATGAAGTTGCAATTCAGAATTGTTTTGTGGGCAGCGCTTTATGCGGTGATACCACCAGCGTTGGGGCAGACTAATGGAAATGCCGGCAGTGGTGCCACATCGCAGAGTACTACCGGTGCCGGGCAGAGTACTACAGGCACCGGACAGAGTACCGGTATCGGCTCGTCCAGCCCGCCTGCACCTGCTGGTGTGCCAGGCGGTAGCCTGAGCCCGTCGGGAACAACGAGTTCGCCCGGTGGTAATCCTACACCGGTTTCCCCTTTTTCCACTCCTCCGGGTTTACAACCTGGAAGCACCGTGGTTCCCGGCAGCACTACCGGTGGTGCCGGTGCTACTGGTGTTAATCCTATCGGCGTGCCCGTCCAGCAAAACCCGTTTAGACCCGAACTATTGAGTCCGGGTCAGACAGTGGGTCCGGGAGCAATCCCGGGAGATGCCGACTTTATTCGGCCCAAACCCGATGCCTCTCTCGATCAACTTTATCCCGGACCCGGAACCAAGGCCCCATTCTCTGCCAGTACACGCGATCCCGGTCTTTCCGAAGCACAGCGACGAGAAGCCGGCGTCATTCCTCTCAGCCCGATTCCTGCTTCCGAATTGCTGTCAATCGGCGGCAGGTTGCCTCCCATCAAACTCGAGGCCACTTTTAATGAAGGAATTAATCTAAAACAAGTTCTTGAAATCACACTGCGAAATAACCTGCCCATTCGTATTTCGCAGGCAGGCTACGACTCAACACGCTATCTTTTTCTAGGCGCTCTAGGACGATTTACGCCGGATTTGACACTAAATGATCGCGGACAGCAACAAACAACCGAAGGATCTCCGCTGATCACATCTACGTTTACGCGACAGGCGACATTGCGATATCCGGTTTTTCAGGGTGGCCGTGTGTTGTATGGTTCGCTGGTAAATTACTATCGCATGCGTGCTGCAAAAAATCTGTACTATGCCTCAGTTAACGACGCACTGCTTGATGCATACCAACGTTATTACAATCTGGTGCTCAACCAGTCATTACTGCAAATTCGCGTAAAGTCGGTCGAATTATCCCGCACACAATTGAAACTGAACGAGCAACTTCGCGATGCCGGAGTAGGAACGAACTTCGCAGTGTATCAATCACGCACTCAGTTGGCTCTCGATAAGCAAGCACTCTTACAACAAGAAGTTGTCTTCAGACAATCGGCACTGGAATTATCGCGAGTGCTAAATACCAGCATGGCTGTGAACTTTATACCCGAGCAGACTACAGTAAGAGAGCTCCGTCTCATCAATCCGGACACACCAATTGAAGAATTACTGGCCGCCACAATGCGTTTGCGGCCGGAACTGAAGCAATTCGAAGATTTGAGACTGGCGGCAAACCGAAACATTGGGCTACAGCAGTCACCACTTTACCCGGTGGTATCATTCTTCACTACGGCCACGACCAGCCACCGGGTGGTACATGGCCAAAATAACAGTTCAAGTGGCAGCGGGTCCAACGCAAACGTCGGCTCCGTAGCGGTAGTATCAACCGGGGCGGGTGGAAGCATCGGTGTTAACGGCAACAGTCATTCTTTTACTGCCGGGTTCGACATCACCTGGACTCTTTCAAGCATGGGCATACCTGATGTAGGCAACACCCTGTCGGCCCGAGCACTGGCAAGACAAGCCTTGTTGCAATCAAATCAGACCTATCTCAACACAATATTGCAAGTGCGTAGCTCATACCTCAATATG
Source organism: Candidatus Obscuribacterales bacterium (assembly GCA_021732565.1). Classification (GTDB taxonomy): domain Bacteria; phylum Cyanobacteriota; class Vampirovibrionia; order Obscuribacterales; family Obscuribacteraceae; genus JAKFUT01. The sequence continues at coordinate 5,567 of JAKFUT010000029.1, read as the reverse complement.
CTGAGCGCCAGAGAACAGGTTCAAGTTGCGGCTGAAGGTCTGGTCTCGTCCAGCGAACAGTTGCGATTAGCCAATCTACGCGTGGCATACGGGCAGGGAATCAACCTTGAACTTATTCAAGCTCAACAAGCTTATGTCAACGCACTTACCAATCATCTTCAGGCAATCATTGCTTACGATGTGTCTCAAGCCCAGCTCCTCCGTGACACAGGGCAAATTTCGATCGGTACCCTGACCCGGGAGATCCCGCAGAAAATTGGTGTACGGAATTTGACAAAATGATTTCAGTCCATGTATCAGCTGCTGAAAACACCAGGGCTAACAGATGAAAACAAAGTTGTGGAAGATCCAGAAAATTATCCGGATAGCCGCTGCAATTGGATTGCTGAACGGTCTACCTGCATCGGCTCAACAACCGCCCTCGGCGCTACCTGCTTCTTCCGCTGCAACTTCACCAACACCACAACCAGATCCGCTAAGCGATCCTGTTCTTTCAACCTCAGCTCCAGCAGGACTGAGCGCAACCCTCTCCGCCGATGAAGTAACCGCCAGTGGAACTGTTATCGGTGACGGCTCGATGGTCGAGCTAGTGGTGGTCAATAATGGTACGCGATCGCTCCTGGTCGACGGCGACAGAGCCATAGTGTTAGGAAAGCCTCGCATACCAGCAGAATCACGGGATCAAGTTATTCCACCGCCTCGCCGTCAGCAGCTAACCAGCGATGCAAAAGAAGTAGCACTATCACTAGGAACAGATGGCGTTTCAACCGAAATAGAAGACGTGATTCGCCGCGTAAAAACGCCGTTATACTACGGTTCCGATCAGACCAGGCGAAATCTGGCTGAAGTCCGATTCGGTGCGCGCATAGTTTTTCCGGGAGACTCAACCAAAGGAAGAGTGTGGCTCTCGTCAAAAATATCCGCGCCGGTAGACCTGGTACTGCCGGTGGTGACCCAACCGGAAGGGAAGGAAGTAGGTACGCTTACTGTCCACGTTTTTCCTCCCCGGCATCCTGCGCCTCCTCCACCAGTTCCTGTAAAGAAACTAAAAACAGAACACTGACTGAGTTGCATATCCAACTAATGCAAGCTTGCCATTCAGCCGGTCGAAGATCAAGCTACACTAAATCAAAGATTCAGCTTAATGCCGAAGTTGCCCCGATCTCTCCAGCCGAAGTAGGTCTGAAATTTTCCCTGTTCATACGAAATGAACGGTAGTTCAACACTTCCGTATCTCGTCACACACCAGTTCCAACCGCCCGCAGGGTTGAACGTGTGTGACGGGCAGATCCCAAAACGCTCGAATGGCTTGTCTGCCACGCCAATAACATAGAAAGTAAAGTTGTGAAGCGGATTTCGCCAGTACCACTTATCCACGCGACGGGGATCATCGATAAGATAATCCGGGGGTGGTAAAGGGTCATCAGCATTCCCCAACCAAAATGCGAAGTCTTGTTTCTGAGCCTCTGTGAACGATTTATCTGGAGAATAACGCGTTGCCGTGCATGAAGTCATTCGAACAAGCACGCAAGGCAGCACCAGAAGTAATACCACCAAAGATAGAAGGCATGTAGCAAGAATTAGCAAAGATTTTCCCGTTGTACGTTGAAGCGCCGCTCTCAACCTCATTTATCATTTCCGAGCTGGGTTACCTGTGTCTGCAGGCGCCCCACCACCGTTTTCTCAACGGTGGGAGACGCAGAAGCTTCTTTCAGCAGGTCTACAAGAACAGCTTTCGCCTCATCTTTCCGACCGGCCAGTCGCAGAAGTCTGGCGATGCACTCACGATCGAGAATGGAATTTTCGGGGTCCAACACGCTCTTGTAGCTAAGGTCTTCCAGGAATTGCGAGTAGAATTCCGGGTAGCTGTTGCTGGAGTCTTGAAAGTCGGCACCAGTCCAGCGCATAAGCTTCGGTACATACATGGCGCTGCCCTCGGCACGTTCGTAAACGATGAGAAGAGGAGGATCCGTAGGATTGAGTCGGGCAATATCTATTCGATCTGCCACCATTCTCGACACTGCCTTGACACCCCCCTTCCCCGTGAAAGTAATGATATCTGCAACGGTGGCGGCAGCCCCGGCCTGCCGAGTTACGGCGATAACTGGATGTCCGTGCATATTCCACTCAGTGGGCGCAAAGATGGCCGGCTCATACAATTCTTCTTTGGTTTCGCCCTTCCATACGAGCTTGGGTAATCGCATATGCTTGTCGAACACAAAAATATCAGACTCGAGCGGCGAATCTACCTTCGTGCCTTTTCTCTTCGAGTAGACGAGAACTGAAAACCGTCCTCGGTCTGTATCAACCCGAATCAGATCATTGGGATGAGGAGGAATGAGCTTTCGTGCAAAGTTGGGGACCACGGTGAGTTTCTTAGATACCGGAGACAAAGCGTCTGTTTCGCTTAGAGTCGGCATGGTGGACATAAAAAAAACCGGTAAAAAAGAGACCGGAAGTAGTTTCATCGGCTTCCCTTGCGCATACGCTTGCTGTGGCTCTCACCGCTCGCCCGGGCGGTCTTCTTTGCTACATTCTTTATACACCGGCCGCTGGCAAAAGAAATGCCTTTAACGAACGATCATCGATTTCTGCTTGAAAGAAATTGACTACAAAGAAGGCAGCCGAGATAGCAGCTTGTGCCGGCCGGCAAAAGCCACGAAATACCGAACTTGACAGCAATCAGAACCGAGGTGATAGACACCGCCACGGATGCAGCCCCATTGAGAGCCCAAAACCAGGGAATTAGCCGGTCAAGTTTGTATTCATGAGCTTGGCGAATACCAGCCGGAAAGGCTGTACCCATCGCGGCAGCGACGGGCAAGATCATGAACGCCGCAAGAGTGTTTCGCAACGCAGGATGTTCGGGCAATGAAACCGCCCGAATTGTGAGGCCAAGCGTAATTAACCCGGCGATGATCAATAGCATACGAAAGGGCATACTCTTGAATCGTAATTTTGCATCAACATAGCTGCCAATTCCGGCACCAAGCAAGAACGAGAACAAAACCACGGTTAAACTGTAAACCGGATGGCCCAGGAAAATGCTGAGGCGCTGCATAGCCCACATTTCCACAAACATAAAGCCGCCGCCAATTAGCAAGAAGTAAAGAAAAAAGTTCAAGCGCTCAAGTATGCCGCCAGATTTCCCGGTAAACAACAACGCACTGGAACCAGTGCCAGCGACAAACAAGCCGGCTACAACAGCGGCAGCCATAAGCAGCATCATGCCATCATTGAAGGAGTGGTGCTTTCCGCCAAATAAGAGCAACTCAGGCTTCACCATTTGAAAGAAATAGGGACGATTGTCATCAGGTGGATCAAGATCGCACCCGTAAACTTCGCTTAGAGTTGGATCACGTTCTATGAGCCGAAGCAACGATTTGTCTGTACAAGTTTGCGGACTCAAAATGATGTTGAATCCCAATCGCTTGGCATTTTGCTCAGCAGCAACAAGATCCGTCGCCGTGAATGGACGCCGCGAGACAAGCAAGGTGCCGGCCGTCATGCCTGCAACATCGGGATTCTCTTTCGGGCTTACCACAGCGAGCAGAAATGCTCGTGGATTTCTCTCGCCATCGCGACGCAAAGTTTCTGCAGCAAGCGAAACGAGGCGATAGAATTCGACGGGAGAATCGTTAAGCGAGTACCAGCGCGAGAAACTCAATATTCCACGCTCAGACAAGTGAGTTCTAAATTCCTTCCAGGCATCGCTAGTGTAAAGCGTATTTTCCGACAGAGAAAATGCGCCGGCTGAAGAAGCCGCCCAGGTATCGATGAGTGATGCCTGCACGATATCCCATTTCTTGCGGTTATGACATATATAATTACGAGCTTCCGCATTGATCAACGACACTCGCGGATTTCTGTCCAGGTGGCCAGTGAAGTCACCATAAGGGCCAGTGATAATATCGAGAATGCCCTGATTGAATTCTACGCCGGTCACATGCTTTTGATTGAAGGCCAGAGCAGAAAGCAAATCTCTCCCGCCACCGACGCCAATGACACAGACATCCGCATCTTTTCTTAGATAATGCGCGAAATTTGTTACGTCATATTTGAGAAATGAAATGTCATCTAAGTCACCAGCGCCACGTGTATTCTCGATTTGACCGCCTCGCTCAAACTTTACAGGCAGAGAATTTTTCTGTGCGCCACCATATGCGGTGAGAAAAGTTCCGGCAGTGGCGTCAATGTCCAGGTATTTTTGGCAAACATTCACTGGTGGTGCCAGCGGACTGCCTCCCCAGTAAAATACATGATTGGAACCGGCAGGCATAACGCGTAGGAACGAGCAAGCATTCCACCGCTGGTACGACACATGCCTGTCGGAATTACGTTCTCCTTTGAAGAAATGAAACCCGATCAAAGGCTTATCCATCGCATAGGAAGCTTGTTGCATGATGGCCATGATCAAGAGAACACAACACACCAGCAGATTCCACCGTCCCTTGCCACCCGCTGCCCGTTGCAATAGTAGAGAGCCTGCCGCAGCGGAAAAAGCAGCAAGTAGCACACCGCCGGCTGGATCGATCACTTCGAGCAGTCCTACCACAATCAAACAAGCGGCAGCGCCACCGAATAGATCAAATGCATAGATTTTGCCGGCGCACTCACGAAAACCTGTTAGCAGCAGGGCAATGGACACTCCGGCATGAATGAAGGGGACGACAAATAAGCCGATGATTGGCAGCAACGAAGCAATACCGCTGAGCGAGAGGTTCGGCAATATGTTAAATCGTCCTGTTAAACAGATGGCGATTACCATCGTCAAACTAAAGAGCATTGCGCTCTCTGCAGCCAGGTGCAACACATGCTTTCGCGTTTGCCAATCGCACTGTAGAGCCTTCTTCACCTCATCGAAATTGCGTTCCTGCGTGTTGGATGAGTCGCGGCTCCGCATCGTCTCCTGGAAACCCTTGCCCGAAGAGTGAGTGGAAGCTGGATTTACGCCCCCGGTTTCGGGCGAATCGAAATCGTCCTCCATGCCAGCGTAGGGCACGGGGCGATAATAGCGAGGAAAAAGCATTACCAACAGTGCACCGATGGTCATGCCGGTCATTGCAAGTGAGACCGCCACGAATGCAAAGTGGTACCACATGAGTGCACTGAAAATTCTGGTGATCAGAATCTCCAGCAATAAAACAGCCATGGAAATGAAGAAGATGCCCCAACCAGTTAACGCAAGGGGCGGTGCGTGGGCACCCGGCTGGATTTTTCCCTTGACGGAGGTTGTGGAAACTAACGTCATTACAAAGAATCCAGTGGAGCAGGGTTGCGAAGGTGAGATGGAGACCCGATTAAAGAAGTGAATGCTCACTAGAAATCTATCAGGCGCGTGTAATTGGCGAAAGCACCACCTTCCGGACCCGTTAGACCATCGGTTCCGGCCAGACTGGCTCAGCTTTCAAGTAGTCACTATTTTATGCGATTGTCTAGCTAGTTCGCACTGAAAAAGTCCTCGGTTCAGTCGGTTCCCATCCAAATTTTCGGCGTGAGTAAAAATTTGGGGTCAATATATGCGGAATGCAGCTGATACAGGGCTATTTCGAGCCCACCCCGACCGT
>JAKFUT010000222.1 GCA_021732565.1 Candidatus Obscuribacterales bacterium | reverse complement strand
GAACAGTTATTGCCAGCAATGATGCCAATCGCAAAGCAGTCGACGATTTTGAGAAAAAGATAAAAGACAAGAAGTAATGAGAACCTCTGAATGCCTGCAATGTTACCTGCTATAGATTTATTCGACGGTGCGTTTGAACGCAGCGGTTGGCAATGGCAAGATGGAATTTGCGAACTAATTCCCTCTCGTTCATCCCTCGCTGATGCGGAGGATCGGTTCGGTCCTCCCTGTGCTGTAAGTGAACTTGCCAATGGCTATACGTATGACTTCTTGAATGGAGCCGTTCGTGTAACATTATTGAACGGCTCCAGCGAGATCTGGAAGATTATCGTGAACAAAAGACCAGAAACAGAGTCTTTCATAGCACCGGATGTGGTATCGGCAATGACTCGCTATGGAAAGCTCTCGGCAACGCGATTAGACCGTGCTGAAGGAGTTACATTCGAACGGCCGGGAATGCGTGTCATCTGTGATCCTGGCAACTCACCGGAAGAGGTCTTGCGAATAGAGGTTTTTCGGCCCTGTCAGGATTTCTCTCCTTAACTGTCATCAATTTCCTGACAAGACCATGTAAAACCCTCTGAACTGAGGTCTTTGAGCGGCATTCACTCACTCTCAAAACCCTGCAGCAAGCGCTCTCTTACTTTTTGTTTGAAAATTGACTGGACAGAGGAGAAAGCGTAACCAATTATGTCGCGGCAACAGCATGTCTGCAAAGGCTATTGCCACAATGCATTTCGGACTCGTAACGCAATCGCAGATACAAATGCAGATTAAATCTGACAGACACGTTATATCGTCAACAACATCTCGGGCATACGTTCTCTAAGCTTGGAGAAGCGGAGGTGCAAGGGATGAACGAAACTGTACAGCCCGATGATATGACGGTTCCCGACGTTTTCGACTCAACAAAAAAATGTATCGAAGAAATTGAGGGACGGTACGGAGCAGATAGTATCGTGTTGGCCGAGGAGCTAGAGGCTTATGCCAAAATGCTTCGCGAGCAAAAAGGAAGCCTGATGGAGGCTTTCAATGCAGAATCTCGCGCGAAGGCAATAAGATCAAATTTCAACAAAGATCCATTGCATGATGAGATAGCGCGAAATTTGAAAAAGAGAGCAAAGCACAATGCAAGCAGCTCTATCAATGAACCACTCATTTGCCTTGTCCTCTCAGCAGTCTGTGGCATAGTCGGCGCTCTCATGTGTGGTGCTACGGGCGGCTGCGCCGGAGTAATATTTGCTGCAGGTAGCTGGTTCAAAGCTCTTCAGTGGCGCATCAGTAAGCTCTGGTTTTTCGGAGGACTGCTTTCCTTTGGAATAAGCGATCTCGCTTTCACGGCGCTGCATGTGCGCCGGTTTTGGGCTCCAGCAGTCCTTCAGATAGTATTCATGGCAATTCTTGGATGTCTCGAGTTCCAAAAGAATAATTCACCGGTAGTAGTGAAAAATCCCGATCAAATTGCAGCCCAGAGAACAGAAGCTATGAAGAAGCTGGAGAAACTGGGCACTATCATGACGCACTGATGGCAGGTTATGCCCGAGGTTGTGCCCCGGAGCGCAGACGTTGACATTACCCGCGATGCGCTTGTGATGTGTCAAGGTGCAGAGTGATTTAAACCATCCGCACTATTCATCATCTGCGACAGGCAAAGTGAACCAAAACGTGCTGCCGACTCTTTCGTGCGAGTCCACCCCGATCAAACCGCCATGCAGCGAAACAATGTCTCGGCAAATGGACAAGCCAAGCCCGGTGCTCGTTCTGTTTGCTTGATCACGTCGCTTGGCCACAGCAAAACGTTCGAAGATCAACTGTTGGTAATCCAACGGGATGCCCGGCCCGTAATCCTTTATTTTCACCAGCGCAGAATCTGCCGCACGCTCTATGCTTATCTCCACGTCAGATCCACGTGTAGAAAAGCCGACTGCGTTACTCAAAATATTGGTGAGCACACGACTGAGAAGTTTCTTGTCACCTCTGACCATTAAACCTGACTCAGTAAGCTTGAATCGAACCTGACGCTCCATTGCCAGTGGTCGAAGCTCATCCATTATTTCCTGACACACTTCCTTTATAGGCAGCGGGCTCATATCTAGCGATGCATTACCAGAGCGAATCTTCTCCGAATCAAGAATCTCATTTATCAAGTCAAGAATTCTTGCCACACCACCTTGAGATCGATCGATAACTCGGATGGCCTCAGCCGAGAGTTCACCCAAGGCCTTTGTTTTCAGCATGGACAATGCAAGATTGACCGACGACAGGGGCGAGCGCATATCGTGTGTAAGCTGTGCCACAGACAAACGCCGTTCTCGTTCCAGATTCATTCGATCGGTGATATCGTCGCAGGAGGCGAAGTACCTGTTGTATTTGGGCGAACGTTCTATGTACCACTGAATATCAATAATCCGATTGTCGCCACGTCTAAGTCTTGAGTTCAAATCGATACGATAAGATCTTGAATCCTTTATATTGCGAGAGAACAAGTCAAAATCCTCAGCAAAAATTATGCTTCTGAGATGCTTGCCGGGCAAATCATGCGAAAAAAATCCCCACTGCATGAGGACTGAAGGGCTAACCGTTTCTATCACCAGGTCGTCGTCGAAACTTATGATTACAGTCTTGGCAAAGTCGGCAATTGCTTCCTCTCGCTGGCGAACCTCCATCATTGTATTCCTGAGATTTTCAAGGGCTGGACGCACGTCAATAAAAGTGCCCGGGACCTTCTCTTCATGCAAACACTCAGCGTTGATTTCAGCAGCGACATTTACCGCCTCCTCTAACTTCGCGCTTGCGGATTTTAAGCAATAAATCATTGCGCACATGATGAGTGAAAACCACGCGCACAATGTTCGTAGCGTCGGTCCCGAATTGTCCTGGGGAATTAGTGTGAGCCCCTCCACCGGTTTTCCGTCACCGGATGAAAAAACAAGCCAGATCGCCAAAAAGAATACGATTGTGGATAACGTGGAACAGATTTTTTCGATTCTTCCGTGGTTAAGAAACCGCGAACTTATGCTGTGGCACTTTATGATTAGATGAGACGGAGGCAACGCCAAAAGTACAATTGGAGTCAGAAAGAAATTAGCGAACGATATCGGTTCCAACAGTCCATTTTGCGGGGGGAAGCTATCTGTAGAGAAAAGGCACAGAATAGTGGTGGCAAGCCACCACTGGATTCCGTCAAGAAATGTTTTTCCAGAGAATCCGGCGATCATGGCAGTAATAATTTGCAAGGCAATCCACCCGCCAACAATGTAGAAGATGGCGGGGCACCTGTATTTATTTTCCGCAGCTGATGCGGGGGGCGCGGTTTCCACGCTTTCGGCCACAAGATGCTTTATTGCTTCATTGTCCGAAGCTATAAGAGCCGCAGGAGTTGCCATTGTCCTGGCCGCTTCTTCAATGGCCAGATTGCGAAGACGTGCTAACTGCCACTGCCTGAGTATTTCATAGCTTTTGGAAACTGTGGCCATTTGTTTATTCTGTCACTGCCCGGCAACGCATTTTGAGTGATCCAGAAGCCGCCACTGCTTGGACCGATTGCTGGCTGAACAAATACGTTTCTTTTGCATTGTTATCGCAGAGCATGGCGTCGAGGTAGCCGTCCAACAATGCGCTCAACACTTGTTCATCAAGGCGTTGCATGTCTGACCTGAGAGAGACCTTTACCGAATTATAAAAAACTTGTGCGCCTGTTGTGTAAGTAAAGGCTTCCTCACAGCGTCTCATTGTAGTGTGGCGAGAAGGTCCTCTTATATTTGAGTCAACAATGTAAAAGATCGGTATTGAAATACCATGGAGAGCATTTACATCACCAGTTGTTTGGTGCCCGACGACAGGATTGATCAAGACAATTGCAGACATTGCCTTACTATCTTTTCCTGCAACCCCTGTCGTAACATTGAGGGTCGATTCGACGTCTTGTTCAACTGCCACCAACCCCGACTTAGCATCAGGCTCGGTTGTTTCAGCTTTTACCAGGTGCAGCAATATTTGTATTAGCGAGTTCATTTCACTTGTCGAACCGATCTTCGCTGCCGGCTGCGCAATGAGAACAAGTGAACCGTTGGAAGCCCAATGTTCCGCCATACTTGAGATTGCTGTTAATTTGCTCTCTTGATTTTGTAAGATGAAAACGATCGATGTGGCCTTTGTCGCTGGTTTGAGCAATTTGACGGACTTTACGGAATGTCTCATCTCAGCTGAAGGTTCTATTGTATTGGTCTGGATACCTGAACTTTCGGCATTGAACGCCAAAGTTTTGATCAAATTCTTCCTGGAGCTTTCTTTCAGGGGAATGGTCTGTGGTGGCTTGAGAAATACCATCGTTCCTGATACCAATACCAATACTGATATGGCTATACCGGCGAAGACTGTAAGAGTTTTGTTCTTTTGCCTCGGGCCGGTTCCGATTTTTTTCCCCGCTGGCGCGATGTTATGATCATCACGAATGTCTTCGACTAGTTCCCTGGCCTCCTCAGCGGTTGGTCGCTCTGCCGGATCTTTCGCCATACACTGCATGGCCAGCTTCAATAGATCTCGCTTAGCCGGCGACAGTTTGTTATCGCCGGCTTTGAGCCCGGGTAGGTCGTTAATATGGGCCGATCGCCAGTCTGAGAATGTGTTGCCAGTAAATGCGTGCCTTCTAGTAATACACTCAAACAGCAGGCAGCCCAGCGCATATATATCGGAGGCTGTATTCACTTCCCCTGCAAATTGCTCAGGGCTCATATACTGAATGCTGCCCGAAGCGGCGTCTAATGCCTGGCTTTCCGCCAATCTGGCAATACCAAAGTCAACCAGTTTAACTACAGGGTGGTCTGTGTCAGTAGCGCGTACTATGATGTTTTTCGGTTTTAGATCTCGATGAACTATTCCCATTCCATGGGCGTACTCGAGAATTGCACAAAGCTGGTGCATAATTGAGATCAGCTTTCCCTCGCCGATTGTTTCCCTCTCAATTAACTCGGACAACAACGTACCGTCGATGTATTCCATAACAATGTATGGTCGTGGTTTCAGGCCATAGTCCAAAACTTTCACAATACCATCGTGTTCAAGTTTCGCCAATGTTGTGGCTTCTTCTCCGAATCGCTGGATATTTCTTAGATTCTGGCACAACTCCGGCGAAAGCATTTTAACGGCAAAGTTTGACCCAAGGGTTTGATGCCGCGCCAAATAGACGGTACCCCATCCTCCTGAAGCAATTTCTCTTTCTAAAGCGTACTTGTTCCCCGGCAAGATATTCTGACTGGCATTGAGCACTTCACCGTCATTGGGGCACACCATGGACGAATCCCCGGGATCAATCCGGAGACCGCATTTTGGACAAATTTTCGAACCAAGCGGGTTATTATCAAGCATGATGCCAAGACTGAAGCCGTCTCCCAAATGGTATAACCTTCTTTAGGTTGATACCATATCAGGGGGAAAGATTATCCGTGCCCTTGCAAGACAGATGACATGTTAGCCTGCCACAAGCAATTGTCTATTCCAGGAAGCTGTGCCTATTCAGCAACGGTCTTTACCTGTTTGGTCTCAGTTCAACAGCCGGCGCAGGCATCCTGCAGTGATAACGCGGTGTTGGCGGAAGCTAACCGGCTTGCTAGTAAGAGAGCCTATGCGGAAGCAGACAAACTGTATCGCCGCGTTATTGTAGAGACACCTGATAACAGTACCGCACATCATCTGTACGGGAGAGTCCTTGCTCTGCAAGGAAATTACGAAGGGGCTTTGCAGCAATACAAGCAGAGCCTCAGATTCAGCCCCAAGGATTCAGAAATTTACAACGACATTGGGGTTGTGTTATCAATCTCTGGACGAACCGAGTTGGGTGGGAAGTTTCTCCATCGAGCACTAGAGTTCAACGGCCGTTTCGCCAGTGCGCTAAATAATCTTGGAGTGGTGCTGGACAAATTGGGTGCCTATCGACAAGCCAGCGAGGTTCTCTTAATCGCGCTTGAGAATCAGCGATTGAACAATAAAATTGTCGAGTTGAAAGCTAAGGTTGATGCAAAACTGGCCGATTCGAAAACCTTTGACTTCGGGCCTCCTGTAAGTTGGCAAGACGTGCCCGAATCCCTGAAGCCGGCAGAACCGGCAGAGATACCCGCCATTGCCGTGCCGCAACCCGTTGTCGCTATAACACCGACAGTGGAGCCCGCTCCCCCTAAGACTGAAGTGGCAAACACGAATGATAAGCAGTGGCTTGCCGAAGCCACACCCTTATTCCTCGACTTGAAATCTTCGGGGTTTGCAAAAGTTGCCGTGTATGGAACAGGGCTTGTTCAAGTTGGCAATGTTAGTGATTCGGCTGATGCTCTGGGTGAAGTCGATCTTTCATCGGGCAAGGTTGAAATATCGGGCGAGGTTGTTTTTGACTTGAATGGAAAGGGAGAACTGCAAGTAGGCAATTACAAGGTTCAAGCAAAGAATGACAATTGTGTTTTTTCCATTAATGGCGAAAATGGCGCGTTGACTTGTTATGCAGGAGACTTTGCAGCTGCCAACTGGAGTACAATTGAAGCCACCCGTGGCAACGGCAAAGTGACTATTGACGCCGATCACTGCCGGTATGTATATGCACAGGACGATTCCGAAGTCGGCGCTCGCGATTGCGACCAGGTGACCCTTGTGGGTCACGCACAGGGAACAATCGACCGATGTGGAGTGGTTGTTTTGAACGATCGTTCCCGAGCCATTGCTAGATCATGTAAAAAGCTTACCGTAATGGCTCACGCCAGAGCACGAGCCTGGGAATGTGAAGAAGTCAAGGAACTGGATCACGCCAAAGTTGAAGCTGGTGAATAATGGCAAAGATTCTTGTAATCGACGATGATGTGGCGTTTGCTGAAGTGTTGCGGATAGCACTGGTTAATGAAGGCTATTGCGTCGACCTCTGCCATAGTGGTGGAGATGCCCTGCAAATACTAGACTTTTCGCACTTTGACTTATTGATACTCGATTGGGATCTGGGCGATTATGCCGGTCCGGAAATATGCCGAAATTTTCGATGTCGCGGTGGAACCAGCCCGGTTCTGATGCTCACTGGTAGATCCGACATGGATTCCAAAGTAGAAGGGCTTGAAAAAGGTTGCGATGATTATTTGAGCAAACCAGTTGACCATCGCGAGCTTAGCGTACGAGTGAAAGTTTTGCTCCGCAGAGCACCAACAGTCCAAAGCGATGTGCTGGAATATCAGGGATTGCAAATAAGGCCGAGGGAAGGGGTTGTGTTGTTTGAGGAGAAAATCTTGAAAATTCAACCACTGGAGATTCGGTTACTTGAACACTTCGTTCGACATCAAGGACAGTGGTTCAAAACAGAAGAACTGATAGCAAGAATATGGCCGGCCAGCTCGGCTGCCACTACAGATACAGTGAAGGTGTCGGTAAATCGGCTGCGGCTGGCTCTTCAACCCTCCGGGATTGCCAATCATTTACAAAGCGCACGCGGAAAAGGATATCGATTGGAATAATTTGTCCGGCGTCAGGATGGCCCAATTGATATGAGGTGCTCGCCTGATGTGACGTATTCAAATACGAATACTCGATAGCGGCTCCAGCTGTCGCTCTGAACAACGGTTCGTTTGGGTGTTCGGACATAATAACCATTGCAATGAGGAGTCAAGCTCTTTCCATCGATGAGACCCGCCGAGTGGTCAACCGGGAGTGTTTGTCTGTCCAGGGGACCACCCGAAAACAAAACTAGCTCAAATGATGTCATTAATCTCTCGCCTCTCTTTGTTTCCACAACATTCAACCCCAGTGGTTTCGTTCCGGAATCTAAATTTCTATTCCGAAACGTTGCAACAAGCTTCTCAACTCTTCAGCATCAGGTCCGCTCAAGGTCCGGTTCTCTCTATGCTCATTTGAAGAATCTTTCCCGGGAAGCCGTCGGGTGAAAATGAGAATCTCTGCTCCTCTAACATCTGTGCCACAAGACTCAACTGTGATTTTGTTTATCCTATTCATTTCCCAGCCCCTTTGATTGAACCATCGATGAAACGCCATGCAGTTCTCTTGGTGTTAAGGATAATTCGGCTTAGGTAACCAGGAAGTAACTGAAATTCACTTGAAAGGTTTTTTGGACAAAGCTTTTTTTGGACAAAAGAGGGGCCGATTCTACAGATAAATGCCTTAAAGAGCACTAAATCCGCCAAGGTCGCTAGCGAAAGAATGCGCAGGCAACCGAAAAACATATGTGATTGTGCCGACATGAAATTTTCACAAGACGACTTCCGTCTTCACGCCTTCCGAAAGTTAATTTAGGCAGGACGATATTCTGGGCACATTTCTTGTCAACTGCCCGTTCAAGTGATTCGATTCCACTCGATTGGGCGCTACGTGGCAACCGAGGTGGGCAGGCAATGCGTGAGCGAGTACCCGGACGAGCACAAAGATCCACCTCCATCACTAAGCTCTCCGCTATCCTGGGTCTTATAGCGATTCCAATACTCTTTCAAGCCGGTCCGGCTTGTGCTCAAGGAACAAGTGGATCTACGCCCACCACCCCCTCAGATTCCACCTCTCTAACAAACACTAAAGGAAGCGATTTGGTTTTGGATTTTGGTCAGAATTCCGTATTAAACATCAGCGGCAATCTTTCCAATTTCGGCACGATTTATGCCATTTCCACAAACCCGAAAGTTTCGACGGCAACAATAAATGCGGCAAACGTATTTAACCAGCCCGGGGGCTTGATCACCACTGTGATACCCTCTTCCGGGCTGGCGGGTGTTTCCTACGCTGTTTCCAACCTCAATTTGACATTCAATACTGTTCATAACTTCGTAAATGCCGGTGTAGTGAGCAGTGCCGGTAATCTCAACGTGAACGCCGGAGGAACCATTGTCAATGCCCTGCCAACAGGTGTGACAGGACCTTCACCAGTGATGCAAGCGCTTAACAATGTCAATTTGACTACCATGCTGGGCAATCTTACAAACGGGGGTAACATTCAAGCCCTGACCGGTAATATCGCAATTGCATCTGCAATCAATCAAGACTTGATAATCAATAACCTCGGCGGGATATTGCAAGCGTTGGGGCAGGTTACTGTCCGTGATTCCTCCTACAGTGGCAAAGCCAATCTGGCTATCCTCAGCGGGGATGTTCTGGCGGAAAGTCTGAACCTCAATTCCGGTTGTGGTTCAGCCGTGGTAAATGCCCGCGATATCAGCGCAGTGGTCAACATAGTAGCCAGTGAAGCCCACATCGCCGTTTCCTCCCCGAATCTCAGGCTGGGAAACATACAACTTGGGGGCGACCCGACGTTTTACAATCTGCTGGGCGACGTGGTTGTAAACACCGATCTTGTTTTTCCCGGGCAACCGGTATTGATTGTGGCCAGCGGAAATATCGTTACAGGAACAGGAGCAGGTCGAATAGATACAAGTTCGCCTTCAGGCGGCGGTGACATCACTATGATCGCCGGTGCTAATTTTACCGTGTCAGCCTCAACACCCAACAATCCGTTTGCACCCATTTCCATGACCATTAACGGCCCCTCCTCCACCGGTGGAGTGGTTGACCTGTCAGGTTACAACACAGGTAGCACCCCGATCTCCAGTTTGAATTCAAGTAGTTCTCAGGGCAACGGTGGCAATATCACTCTAATTGCCTATGCCACCAGTGGCTTAGCAAGTCAAGGACTTCTTGCTCAAGGAATCTATTTGCCCTGCGCCCTAAATGCACGTGTGGATGGTCAATCCGACCTCACAGTTACATCGGGAGGCGGTCCCGGGGGATCAAATGGTAATGTCCTACTGGCCACTAGTTATACGCCTCCAGGTTCGTCGACGGCCAGCGGAAATATTGCTATTGGTAATGTCGACACCCGTGGAGGCATCAGCGGCACTGGAGACATTACCATTGAGGGCTTCGCACCCAATCTTTCCGGACCGGCTTATGTTCCTGTGACAATCTCAAATACAAAGGTCAATCCGAACGATTTTACTAATAGCTGGTCTAACCAACCTACATCATCAACTAGCTGTGGAGATTTGCTTTGTAACGGCGCAAATATTACCGTTAAGTCAGACTTCGCCCTTACTGGATCGTTAATTGCAGATTCTACGACAGGAAAAGGTGGAAACATCCAGTTTTCCACTTCCTTACTCACTGTCGGTCCAACCTTCTATCAGGTATTCAACGGATATGTCTTCATAGACAAAACGTACAATCTTGCGGTGAGTGCCTCCGGAACTTCCGGCGGCACTATCTCTCTAAGCACAGCCTCAAATGCATTGGGACTCACCACGACTGACCTGAGTGTTTCAGATTCCTTCATTAGTGTCAGTGCCTCCAATGGAAATGGGGGTTCTATCAGTCTCAACTCCACCGCCAATATCATTTTCACTGGAAGCGGTTTGTCTGTCGCGGGCACAGGCGCAAACGGTAATGCTGGCACTATCGCCCTGAATTGCGCTGGAAACATTCAGACCACCTCTGCCTTCACTTTAGATGCTAGTGGTGCTGGCACCGGCAATGGTGGCACAGTGCAGGTGACCTCCACTGCTTCGCTACCTCTTGGAGCGGGAGCGGGGCAGTTCAATATCAACGCTACAAGCGGAACGACTTCAGGAAACGGAGGAACCTTTTCACTGACTGCACAAGGGTTACAGACAATTGACAGTAACTTTGTCAACCTGTCGCCGCTCGGATCAGAAGGTAATGGTGGCAACTTGTCCGTGATTTCGTCACAAGTCTTTTGTGCTAGTAACATCGATGTCGGTGGAGTGGGGCACGGTAACGGGGGCTCAGTGACAATCACCAGTTCGTCATCGCCCGGTGATTTCATTGTCGGTTCTGCTGCGGTAGATAATGGCGTGCAGGGGTATGTCCACGCTGATTCAGGTTCATTAGGCGGATCGGGCGGATCGATTGTGTTGTCGGCACCTTCCAATGTAATCGTATCTACTGTTAACTCAGTGAGTGTGCAAGCTGTTAACGGAAATGGTGGCACCCTCAGTCTCACCAGTCAAACCGGCACACTAACTCTGCCACTGGGAATTTTCTCGGTGGACGGAACCGGCACGAATTCAAATGGCGGCACTCTAACATTGTCCGGTCAGTCGCTTGATGTGGGCGGCGGAGCTGTCAGCCTGTCGGCATGCTCGACGGGGAGCGGCAACGGAGGTAGTATCACTCTCTTTGACGCACAGGGAGCGCTAACATCAGGAAAAACACCCGGTCAATTTTCTGCCAAGGCAAATGGAGGAAGTCTGAACGCTGTTTCTGGAAACGGCGGAACTATCAACATCTCCGCCTCCTCTTTGATAGTAGATCCCGCCGATATAGATGTTAGCCCTCTCGGGCAGAATGGCGATGGGGGCAACATATCCTTAACTGCCACCACATCTCTATTTGTGCAAAATTCATTGCAGGAAAATGGGGTAGGGGCGGGCAACGGAGGAAGTATTACCATTTCAACGCAAGCGGCGTCGACTTTTGTCATTGGCAGTGGAGTTACCAGTGATGGAGTGAATGGCACGCTTCAAGCGTCGTCGGGTACAACGGGAGCCGGTGGTTCAGTTAGTGTAACTGCAACTCAACTGAACACCAATGGTGCCGCGCTGATAGTGAACAACCTGAGTGATATTTCAGCAGCGGGAAACAAGGGTAAGGGTGGCAGCATAACTTTGTCGTCTTTGTTAACTCTAGGAGCCGGTACTTTATCGGCAAATGGTACCGGTTTGCACGGCAACGGTGGAAAGATTTCGCTCGTCGTCGGCGCTGGAGGAACGTTGACGGGAGCCGTCGACCTGCAAGCTAATGCATCAGGTGATGGCAACGGTGGGGAAATAGACATTTCCGGCGGCGTAATTGGATCCGGTTTCTTTACCATCAATGCCACCGGCGGCAGTGCCAGCTCAAATGCAGGGAATGGTGGTAAAGCCATTATAAATGGAACAGTTGCCGATGCCTCGTCTATCAACCTGATGCCGTTGGGCGTCAACGGGGCCGGAGGACAGGTTGACCTTATTGGCTCGATGTTTACCGGTAATCTGGATGTTAGCGGAGCAGGAACAGGCAGAGGGGGCCAAGTCACCATCTCGACGATGGACAACACCCCCGGAGCAAACATCGTAACCATGGGACCGGGAGCGACTGGATCTAATTACTACAATGGAACTATCACAGCCAACGGTGGCGACAACGCGGGAGCCGGTGGAAAGATAACCGTATCATTGACCGGATTGGCAAATGAGTTAATCCTCCTGCCCAATGCTTTTTCCGTAGCCAGCACGAACGGTGCCGGCGGCAGTATCTCCATCCAGGCCACCACCGGGCAATTCGGTGCAGCGGGCTCAAACAGCATAGTTGATCTTTCCGGCTCGACATTATCTGCCGAAGGCGCCGGACCAGGAGGATCAATAACCATAGCAGCGGGCAGTATTCAAAACAGTTCTGCCACTCCTGCAATTGTCTCTGCCAATGGTGGCAATACCGGCAATGGTGGCAGTCTCAATCTCATTACCGATTTAATAGGAAGCAACATTCAATTCTCGGCCACCAGCGGACCACAAGGAGGAAATGGCGGCGCTCTCTCAATTTCTTCAATCTCAGGCAGTCCAACCATTGATATGTCTGCTTTCAACTTAGGACCGCTTGGACCAACTGGTAATGGAGCAAATTACACGTTCTTTAGCGGCAACAATCTCGTTATACTGGGCGACATCAATGCCAACGCTCAAGGAATGGGAACCGGTGGACAAGTTTCGATCACTTATGGAAGCATCACACCTTTCCCTTTAATACTGAGCGACACCTTTACGGTGGGCGGACCCGCGATTGCGGGTATGAGCGGAGTTTCCGGCAGCATTTTAGCCAACGGAGCAGGCGGTAATCCAGCAGGCACCATTACCATCGCCAATCAAAATCCAGTGTTGATGAATGAGAACATTGTTGTAAACTCGCAGATTTCAGCTACGCCTGGTTCAAGTGGCGGTACCATCATTTTTGGTAACAACAGCTACAACTATGCATTTTCACTTACCGGCCCGGGATTGGTATCAGGAAGCATTAGTCTACAAGCAACTCCCGGCCAGGGAGCACTTTCATTAGCAGGGAACGTCAATGTTAATTTACCGTCGCAGCCTTCCGTAGACATTGGCCAGATATTCATCTATCAAGGGAATCTGGTTATTTCTCAACCACAGATTAATTTGGCTGCCGGATCATATCTTCTCAACGAAGAGGGAATCGTTTCTCTGTTTACTAGTCAGTTGAACAACAACGGAGTGATAGGAAGCTTATTTGGTCCTGTGCAGCTAACGTTAATACAGAGCAACACTAATCTGACTGTGGCCGGTACTGGTGTTCTTGTGGGAAATGTGAGTTTTGTGAGCAACGGGTCGATTAACGTACAACAATCAGGTCTGCTCAATGGTCAATATACTGCCACCGCACCAGGCCTGATAAGCGTTAATTTCACGCCGGCTGTAAGCACATCGGATGTCCTCAATGCCGCCAACGGCCTGCTTGGTGGCACTAACGGACATGGTTCAAATTTAACTGACATTCCATCGACCTCATTTACAAACGTTTCCTCCTCTGTTATTTCAACTGATACATTGGGCCGTTCGCTGTCTTTTGGATCGGACTCATCAGATGGTGACAGTGGAGTTGTTAAAATGGGCAACAGGATTGTGGTTGCCTATTCAAATCAAGCATTGTCATTGTTTGTCGCCAGCGATAACTCACTGGAATTTGCCGAAGAGGGAACGGAGATCTCGGAGGAAAATGGCGATACGATACTTTGCGCGGGAAAGCTGGTGGTGAATACTAATAGCAAGGCGTGCACAGTGAAAACCCGCCAGGGAGATGTTACGATCTCGCCTTACTCCACCGCCATGGTGAGAGTCAGCGGCGAAGGTACGGTGAGAGCCATCAGTCTTAGCGGTGATGGCACATATACACCGCAGGCAGGGCCGCAGGACGAGTTTCTTTCTTCCATGATTCATTTTCAACAAGGAGAGGAGTTATTAGCCAACAATGCCGGCCTTGACGAAGAAGAGCTGATTTCCACCGATGGCATTGAACGTGGGGAAGCTTTACCCGTCAGTATTACAAAGACATCGCGGGTAGCACTTAAACGTAGCATATCGCTGCGCCAATTCATTGACAAAGACATCATGATTAATGGTTCGTTGATACACATACGAGGAGCGTCTTCCAAACAATATAAGGCCTACGTTGAAAAGTTGAGGAAAAGTGCTTATGCCCAGCCCCCCCTGCGTTCAATTGCTTACGTCCAGTCGCTAGGAACCAACATGAGGCCGCCCGTAAAATTGAAAGAAAAGGATAATCTGGTTCTGTCTTCTCCCAATGCTAAGTTTCACCAACTTCGAAACAATTTTGTCAGACTTGATTCCGGCACTATTTTTGTCCAGGCCAAGGATGCCTCAGTGATTCGTACCAGAGATTGCACCATCGTCCTGAAAAAGGGAACCTGCGTTGAGGTTCGATGCGACAGTCTTGGGAAGTCTGTTGTTCGAGTCTGTTCCGGTGTCAACTCAGTTACCGTTTCGCCTGAAGAGTCGCCCTCAGCCTTCGGCGAAAGGCCTTGCTGGGGTCTAAACGGCGGGGAGGAGCTTGTAATAAGCAGACAACCGATCAAGGAGATCGATGTATACAGGCTTGACGGAGTTGGGCACAGGAACTGTGTAACCAGTAAATCCTTGCGATATTCAATCTCCCACGCCGAATTTTCCATTCCTTCGTTATTATCAAAGCAGCCTCATCTTCATGCCATTCTTTTCCCCGGCAACGGTGACGAAAGAAGTGCTCGTGAGAAGGTGCTAAAGACTGCAGTAGCAGTGCAGATGATTCGCGGGCGCCAAGGGGCCTACTCCGCTGGTTCCCATCCCTAAAACTCCAGGTCTAACCACGGGCTATGGACAATTCTCGATTAGCAAGAACCCGACTCAGGCAACTTTTCACACAGTCCCCGAGGATTATTACCGCTCCGGCTTTCTTCGCCAGAGGTGGAGAGGTGGGTAGGACGGGCTAAAACCTATGGCTGATGCATGACCTCGATGGCACATACCCATCTAGTCCTCTTGAGAAAATGACCACCGTCCTTGGCAATTAGTAAGATCCATTGCGCTGAAGATTTGATTTGTATCCCGCCAAATTAGTCTGATATTTCTCGTTGTTTGGATACAACTCGCATGCACGATTCTGATAACTAACCGCCATGGTGTATTGATGATTCCTGTTGCATGATGCCGCTCCCTCAGTCAGCGCAGCTGCCAGCGAAAGTTTATACGCGTCGCTCGGGAATCTGGAATATGCGTTTTCGAACGCCTTTATTGCTGCAGGAATATCGTGAGCCCCAAACTCTTGCCGACCCGTCCGGTAGAAAGTTTCGGCTAGTTCCGCATCCCGGCTGGCTGCCGAGAGCACTGGTTGCTGAGGTTGGCTCGGTGGCGGCTGGGTATTTTCTCCACCTTCAGGCTGCGACCCTCGGTTGTCCATTTTGGCTTCCATTGGCTGTAGAGGTTTTAGGCCTGGTGGACCAACCGGTTTTCGCCCGGGCAAGCTCTGTGCAACCTTCGGTGGCGCCTCCTGCGGAGGAACAACCTTCTTCTCGGCAGGCTTCCGGGGTGAAAACAAGTCGGGTAAAGACAGCGCCGGCAATGCTTGTTCACCTTCGCCAGATTTGGGAGATTTCGTTTCCCCATTCTTGCTACCTGGTGGCACCATCTCCATTCCGGACAATGCCATGTCTTGTGTACCGTCTTGGATACCCTTCTTACCCGGTGATTTCTTGTTGCCGTTATCGTCGTTCCTGGCAGACTTAACTGCCTTTGTATCCTCCTTCGCTACTTTGGTTGGCTTGACACCCTCATCTCCTTTCACAGCAACCTTTGGTTTCGTTGGTTCATCGCCTTTGCTGACTTTTGGTTGAGTTTTATTCTTGGGTTTGGAACCATTGCTGCCTGATTTCGGCGGCTTGGTTGCAGCATGTGGGGGATGTGCGACAGCAGCAGGTGTGGCAGGTGTGTTCCGCATTCCCTGCTCACGCAGACGAGACTCCACCGACTGCGTTATATAGAACGCGTAAATCAGCGCACCGATGCCAAATAGCACACCCGCGATTCCGACGATGCGCCAGACGGGATCTGCCTGATAGATGCGCTGCGAAATTGTGTCAGCCAAACCGGGACGGTTCTTTACTTTATCCGGCGAGGTAATTGATGCTTTACCAAGTCGACCACTATCTGCGTTTTTGCCAATGCGATCGCTTTCCCGTGTAGGCTGCTTGCCCACTCGGTCACTCTCCCTTGTCGGCTGTTTGCCCGCCCGGGCCAAATCGCGAGGCTCTATTCTGGCCGATTCAAGAGAATCGGGTCTTGAATAATCCGGTGTATGTGATTCCTTCCGCCCGGGCCCGTCGGCCACCGCATCGCCCGGACGCGGCAACTCGGCTCCCGGAACAGGAGTGTGAGGCCCGGTGCCTTTGCTCCCGCCTTCTCCAGGTTTTCGCTGGCGACCAAATAACTGATCGGGCGAGAGAACATTAATCGCAGGAGCGCTTGCTCCCCTGAGTGCAGCTATAAGCTCCTGCTTCAGTTCTTGCATGGTTTCAAAACGATCGCATGGTCGTTTCGCCAGACAGCGCAAAACTATCTCCTCCACCCGAGGAGGTATATCGAGATCAGGCGCCACGGCTTTGAACGGTCGGGGAATCTCGTTTACGTGCATGTAGATAGTATCGTAAACAGTGTTACCTCGAAGCGGTGGCAAGCCGGTCAGTGACTCATAAAGACAAACACCCAGCGAGTAGATGTCGGTGCGAGGGTCTAGTTCCTGATATACACACTGCTCCGGGCTCAAGTAAATGGGGCTACCGCAAACCTCACCAGTGCGAGTAATCGCTTCCGCTTCATCACCTTCGCTTCCTGCAACTATTTTGGCAACGCCCAGATCCACGATTCGGACACTTTCGGGCTCGTGCTCTTTCTTAACCACCATGATGTTGGCGGGTTTGAGATCGCGGTGAATTACTCCGCGCTGGTGGGCGTGGTACAGCCCGTCGCAAACCTGCGAAAACAGAACCACTGCGCGATCAGCCGTGATAGCCCGCTCTTCCTTCAAAACATTGTAGAGAGGGATGCCACTAACGTAATCCATGACCAGGTAGGGAACACCATCTCCGGTGTAGCCAAAGTCAAACACCTTGATGATATTTTGGTGCTCAACCATACAGGCAACTTTGGCTTCGCGCTCAAATCGCTTGGCGCTTCGGTCATCAACTATTCGCTGCAACCGTAGGGTTTTTATCGCGACAATTCGGCCCAAAATGTCATGGCGGGCCTTGTAGACCACCCCCATGCTGCCTTTGCCAAGCACTGACAGCACTTCATAGCGACCGGCGATTTTCTCGCCAACGCCTAATTCCTCGCCGTAAGATGACTGCATCATCAACCCGCCTGGTTCTGCTTTACGGACTGGCCGCCGCCGCCTGCCGTATTAATTCCCCATCCGGACGGACTCCTGACCCGTGCATGATTAACTTTGCGCAGATATTGGAGCCAAGGTAAGGGAACCGCTTGAACCTATACGCCTTCCTAGTAATCTGAGGCTAAGATTACAAGCATTAACAATGCATGTCAAGAGCGAGCAAGAGCAT
Organism: Candidatus Obscuribacterales bacterium; assembly: GCA_021732565.1. Classification (GTDB taxonomy): domain Bacteria; phylum Cyanobacteriota; class Vampirovibrionia; order Obscuribacterales; family Obscuribacteraceae; genus JAKFUT01. Next base: position 5,917 of record JAKFUT010000222.1, on the reverse strand, counting down.
CGACCTAGGCGGTGGGGAGCGCCTTTTTGCAATACGCATAAACGGGCAAACCGGAAAGAATAATCAATAACCCGAAACCCGCAAACCCGGGGTGCAGACATATTTGACCACCCATAACAGCGACTGCTGCCACCAGATACAGTATTGGCAAAAGGGGATAAGCGGGGACCTTGTAAGGACGAGGGAGATCCGGCTGTTTCACACGCAATAAAATAACCGCACCCACCGTCAGCACATAAAACAACAGGGCGGCAAACACCACGTATTCCAGCAGATCACTGTAAGTGCCTGACATGGCGAGCAAAACAGACCAGACGCCCTGACTCACCAGGCCAAAGACCGGCACATTGGTCTTCGGGTCCAGAATCGCTGCTCGTTTGAAGAAGAACCCGTCTTTGGCCATGGCGTAATAAACTCGGGATCCCGCGAGAATTAATCCGTTCAGACAACCAAAGGTCGAAATCATGATCGCCCCAGCCATTATCAGCCCCCCGGGAGCCCCGAAAATAATTTCAGCAGCTGCGGTGCCAACTCGATTTTCTTTCGCGAATTGAATACCACGTTCGACGACCGTAGCACCATTTTCGGTGCCATGCAAAGGCAGCAGCAATAGATATACGATATTCGCCAGCAGGTAGATCAGAATCACAATTCCCGTGCCCACTGCCAGGCTCCGAGGCAAAACTTTTTCCGCATCCCTCACCTCTTCTCCGGCAAATGTGATGTTGTTCCAGGCATCACAGGCAAAGAGAGGTCCCACCATGGCCAGTCCAATAACCATGATTAACTGAAGCCCGTCGATGGGAGCACCCTTCAAATCGGTTGCTTGCCAGAAATTAGCCAGGTTGGGAGCTAGTCCGTGGAATCGATCAAAGGCAAGAAAACCAGCCACAATAATCGCTGCCAGAGCGAAAACCTTAGCCGCGGTGAATGTGGTCTGTATGGTCTTAGCGGCTTCGATACCTCTGCAGTTCACCGCGGTGAGCAGGGCTATCAATCCTGCAGAAACTATCTGTGCGCTGGTCAATTTCCAATTACCGAGGTCGAGCAGAACATGCTTTTCGGAAACTACCGGAATAAAGACACCGAAGAATTTAGCAAACCCTACCCCGACAGCAGCGATGGTGCCGCACTGAATTACAGTAAATAGAGTCCACCCGTAAAGGAAACCGGCCAGTGGTCCATAAGCTCGGCGCAAGAAAACGTACTGTCCTCCTGCTTGGGGAAACATTGCGGCCAACTCGCTGTAGCATAATGCCGCCGATATTGTCATTAACCCTGCCAGAACCCAACACACAAGTAATAGCCCGGGAGAACCCACATTCTTGGCAGTCTCACAGGAAACAATGAAGATTCCCGAACCAATCATGGACCCAACGACAACGGATACCGCATCCCATAAACCCAATGCCCGCTGAAAGTGCCCACTGGTTTCAGCAGGAAGCTCCGTCGCAGATGAGTCTGTACCTGTCATTTTGCCTCTCCTTCCGCAGGGCGAAGGCCTGCATGCATAGCAAATTATGACTGCTTGAAATTTCTAAGTGTAGAAGGATTAAAACATTCGCCCGGACGCAAACCACGCCATGGTAAGCGGCACCATTTCAGCCGTAGCAGATTCATCGATCAGTTCGTCCAGGGCAAGCAATCGACTGGTCCACGTAGGTTAGAGTGCTCCTCCACGTCACCGTTGCACGGGGGCACCATTTCAGCTTGCTCCGTGAGACGGAGCGCGCTGTCGAGCACCGGAATTCACCCACCCCCGGACGAAAGAATCAAGATATTCCCATTTGGAATATTATCTGGTGCGGGCAGTATTCCAACTTGGAATACTGCCCGCACTACGGAACCGGGTAACCGATAATTGAATTTTCAGTGACGCCCCGCTTACGCTTGCAGCTATGCACTAAGAAGTCTGCAGCTACGGCAATCTAGACTTTGGCAACAAGGGGTTTTGCGGATTTGGTCCAATAGTTTTCGCGATACTTTCTATAGTATTCCATCGTCATCGCCAGCCCTTCGCTGAGCGAAGTAGTCGGCTCCCAGCCCACTAGTCGTCCGATTTTACTAACGTCCGAATAAAAGTCTCCGGGCTCCTGTGCTTTGCGCTCGGGAGAAAATTCTGCGTACTCCCAATGTCCCTCGCCGGCCACCTTCACGATAGTTTCGACAAGTTCAAGGAAGCTGACTGGAATGGGCGACCCGACGTTGAAGATCTCGCCGTAGGCTTCTGGAACCAGGGCTGAACGCAACATCGCATCCACACAATCATCCACATATAGAAAGTCGCGCAAAATACTGCCATCGCCGAACACCTTAATGGTGTCATTATCCAGTGCCACCCGCACGAACCAGTTGCAGACACCAAAGCGCGAGTGAAGCATCTGTGACCGCGGTCCATAAATATTGCTCAACCGCAATAACACGGACCTGATGCCATGAACATCGTTATATACTCTTATTATTTTCTCAGCTGTGAGATTAGATATCTCGTATATGCCTTTCGGGTTTGTGGGCGCTTCCTCGTTTACCGGCAAGGAAACGGATGCTCCATATTGTCCACGAGTACCCGTATAGACCACAATTGCATTTCGATTGAACTTGCGAAGCGCTTCCATGATGATCGCGGTGCCGGTTATGTTCATTTCGATATCCGGAAACGGATTCGACAGGCTCATCAAATGGCACACTTGACCAGCCAGGTGAAAAACGTAATCTTTTCCCCGTACAAGATAATTAACCGCCGATTCATCACGAATGTCGCAAAAGTTCATGCGAACGCGATCTTTTATGGGATAGACGTTGAACTCATTGCCACCATAATCAGGAATCATTGAATCCAATATGGTTACATCCGCACCGAGTTCGACCAGTCGAAGGGCGAGGTTCGACCCTATGAAGCCCATCCCCCCGGTGACAAGAACAGACTTACCCGCAAAATTTTCCATGAGTGCCGCGGTCATTCGTTAGCTCCCGCTTATATAAATTCTGTGCCAGTTCATTACATGACGAAGATTCGCTCAAATGGCTAGACCAAGAGCGAAGGCTGATCTTAGCATGTCTTTCCAGTAGGACTAATGCGGACAGGCGCCGATGTGTGGCGCAATTTAAGCGTGCTTAATTCAACGGCACTTCCTTTCCACTAAGATAACCTGTCATATTGACGACCCGTAGGCAAGGAGAGTTACGTGTCCTTCAAGGTTCCCTTTGGCGACGTGAAGCTTAGATATGAATCGCTTCGCAAACAATTAGATGAAACCGTTCAGAGAGTTCTTCCCAGCGGTTACTACATATTAGGACCTGAGCTAGAGCGGTTTGAAAAACGCTTTGCTGATTTCCTTGGAGCCGACTATACAGTGGGCTGTGCGTCTGGCACGGAAGCGATTTATCTGGCGCTTAAAGCATGCGGGGTAGGCCGCGATGACGAAGTGGTAGTGGTAGCGCATACAGCGGTTCCCACCATTTCAGCGATTTCCATGACTGGAGCCGAACCGGTTTTCGTGGACATAGATCCATCAACCTATGTAATGGACGTGACAAAGGTGGCTGCGGCTCTCACTCCGGCGACGAGGGCGATTGTACCCGTTCATATTTATGGTCAAGTTGTAGATTTAGACCCACTGTTTGAGCTCGGAAAACAGCGCGGAATACCGGTAATCGAGGATGTGGCTCAAGCGACCGGAGCCACCTATAAGGGACGGATTGCCGGTACCATGGGCGATTTTGGAGCTTTTAGCTTCTACCCCAGCAAAAACTTAGGAGCATTTGGCGACGGCGGCGCTGTTTGCACAAACTCCGAAGAAGGCTATCGCAACTTGCTCATGCTTCGCAACTATGGTCAGTCGAAACGCTACTACCATGACACCATCGGCATCAATAGCCGACTCGACGAGCTGCAAGCTGCCATCCTGGATGTTCAACTTCCATATGTAGCCGAATGGAATGCACGCCGACGAGAAATCGCTCGTCGATTCACCGCGGGACTCAAAGATGTGGTAATTACACCGACTGAATCCAGCTTCGGCACTCACGTATATCACTTGTATGTAATTCAAACTGACAACCGTGACGGGTTACAGCAGTATCTGTTAGACAGGGAAATTCAGACCCTGATTCACTACCCCGTACCGGCTCATTTGCAAAAAGCATACGCTTATCGTGGCTACTCCAGGGGTTCGTTACCTGTCACCGAACAGGTGACCGAGCGAATTCTCAGCCTTCCCATGTTCCCTGAATTGACTAATGATCAGGTGGACCTGGTGATTGATGAGGTCCGCCGGTATCTCACTGTAAATCCACAACACGTTCTCAATCCTACCCTCCCCATCGCGTCGACGCTGGCTAAGTAGCCTGCAGCAGCTTTATAAATCCCCCTCCTTCGAGCGGCAAACTATATGAATCGCACCCAAGCTTCGCCCGTACGCGCCTCGCGCACCCCATCTCTACTCGTAACTTCCATATCAGTAGTTATTCCGGCTTATAACGACGAGACCACTATCGCGAAGCTAGTCCAGGACACGGATTGCCTCCTGCAAGAACTGTCTAGCGACTATGAAATTGTTTGCCTCAACGATGGTAGTAAAGACAATACGCTGACTGTACTTAGCGAGCTTGCCAATAAGTTCAAGAATGTAAGAGTAGTCAACCACGAGCAGAACAAGGGCTATGGAAAGACAATAAAAGAACTCTATTACATCGGCACAAAGCAGCTGGTGATGTCCCTTCCGGGAGATTATCAATTTGCTCCGAAAGAGATTCTGACGATGGCCGAAGGGTTGCGGACCCACGATTTCGTAATCGGACACAGAGTGAAGCGCAATGACCCGCCCCGCCGTCTTCTTCAATCACACGTATACAATTTGATGCTTCGCATCTTTTATGGCATTAGCTTTAAAGATGTGAATTCAATCAAACTGTTTCGCAGAGAAATTCTTAACCACATAACTTTAGAATCTGACACTCCGTTTGTGGATGCCGAACTCTGCATAAGGACACATCGGGCTGGTTACAAAGTAATTGAGATACCAATAGAACACTTGCCCCGACTGTCGACTGGAGCATCGGGCGGAAAATTCTCGGTTATACGGGATACCTTCGGCGACCTGATTCGAATGTCTGCGCGGATTTAACGGAAACCTATCGCCATGATCTACGGTGGAACGGTCAACCTCGAAATTCGAGAATATCTTTGACTCTGCTTAAGTTATGTGAATTTCACAAATTTGCCACAAATCAAGGATATATTTCCTCTACCAGCCCAATCAACCCGATTAAATGTGAACGCCCCAGTTTAGCTCGCCGAGCCTTACTGAGGCGTTTTCATTGGATTCGGATCTCACCGCGCACCATATGCGGTTCCAGACCATTTCACGAATTCGCCAAAACTGAGATGACAGTTGCACATCATCTTTGAAGTGGGGGGACGGCGAGGGACTGGCTTGTCCCTCCGATCTGACAATTTCAAGCTTGCAGCCGACACTGCCAAATTTCCATGATTCTCTTGCCGACATTCCACAAATTTGCCACATGCCAAAGTTATAGTCTCATCACCAGCCCAATCAACCCGATTAAAATGTGAACGCCCCAGTTTAGCTCGCCGAGCCTTACTGAGGCGTTTTCATTTATTGTATGTGCGGAAGAATACGCTTGATATCGTCTTGCTATCCAAATTCCACGAACTTTCCATATCGTATGTGTGTCCAACTACCAGCCCAATCAACCCGATTATGAAAACACCTTAGTTTGGCTCCCGAGCAGCCTTTCTAAGGTGTTTTCATGTCTACATATCGTCAGCTGGACACCGTCCTCGGTGCCACCCCACTCACCCTTCCATTCCACACATTTGCCACCTTTGTCATCTATATTTCTACTACCAGCCCAATCAACCCGATTATGAATGCACCTTAGTTTGGCTCCCGAG
>JAKFUT010000227.1 GCA_021732565.1 Candidatus Obscuribacterales bacterium | reverse complement strand
TCAATTCACTGGCTATCACTAAACAGCTGGTCTGATCCTGCGGTGCAAACCCGCGTGCACAGAGGGAGCAGCAACTCCGCGGCGCCTTTTGTATAGAGTATTTTCCGCCCCTCAATCCGGTGAATTGTAGACAGTCGTTTTCGATCGGAATCGAATGGAACTTCATCGATGCGCACGGCGGCGGGTTCTGAAGCTGAGGATTGTTGTGCAAATTCAACAAGCGCGATCTCCATCGGATCTCCCAGTAGTCTTTCCTGGTTCTCTTCCATCGAATTTTTCACGTTGTTGCAGCCAAGCGAAATACGACTTAGCATCTGCGCAGCGCGTTGCTGCCCGGGGTTCCTCATGTCGGCTTGCTCTGTGAAACCGTCAAAGAGAAACATTCTCTTACAGCTCATTTTGTTTTGAGTCAAGGTTCCGGTTTTGTCGGTGCAAATAACCGTAGCGCAACCAAGAGTCTCCACCGACGGGAGGTGTCTGATGAGAGCATTTCTCTTTGCCATTCGTTGCGAACAGGTCGCCAGCACTAGAGTGACTTCTGGAAGCAATCCTTCCGGTACCAGCGCCACAATTATTCCCAGCGCAAGAACAAAGTCATCCAGCAGCGACATACCGATTAGTTGCCCGACAAGGAAAAGAAGTAATCCCATCGATACAGCGATAGCCGCGATTACTCTGCTCAGTCGACTGATCTCTTTCTGCAGCGGTGATAATCCTGGCACTATCTCTTGCGTTAAACCAGCAATCTTTCCAAACTCGGTATGCATTCCAGTGTGAAACACAACCGCTTTCCCCTGACCGGCAAATACCGAGGTTCCTGCCAACAAAACATTCTTGCTGTTCTTGAGGTCATCTTGTTCCGACACACTTGCATCTCTCGATAGAGGAACCGACTCCCCGGTTAGTGTGGCGTTGTTTACGCGAACGCCGAAACCTTCTAGCAGCCGACAGTCTGCAGGCACGTTGTCGCCTTCTTCAATGGAAATTACATCCCCGGGGACCAGAGCTGCCGAGGGAAGTTGTGTCAGCTTGCCGTCACGAAGCACTTTGACCTGGTGGGGAATGAGCTTCTCCAGAGCACTGATAGCTTGTTCAGCTCTGAATTCCTGCCAGAATGAGAAGAGCGCGTTGATGACAATGACGCCAAGAATGGCCCACCCCAGCATCGCCATGCCACCACCAGGCTGCATCCATTCACCTAGAAAAGCAAATGCGCTGCCGCACCACAATATGATTGCGAAGAAGTGCGTGAAACCCTTGAAAAAACGGCTAGCCGTTGTTTCGCGTTTGGCTTTGTTGATGATATTGGAACCAAATTCCAACAACCGGCGGTTGGCTTCTTCGGTGGTAAGCCCCTGCATGTTTGAATGCACGCTGGCGAGCAACTCGCCGATGGTCAGTTGATGAATTTTCACAATGATCACTCTTGAGACAGCTCGATCCTAACACTAGTGCCGACATCATATGTCCGCCCTGCGGATGAGATGAGTGCCCCCCGAGGAGGGCTCCGTTAGACCGTAGACGTATCCATCAATAATTTTTCTGATATCGTCCGTTGGAATGAACCGACACCTGGACGTCGTGGCCAACTACCTGGCCGAACCCAAAGGGCGGTTGTCAATCTTTTGCTCGCTTGTTTGGCTCGACGCAGCAATTTGTTTAATCGCCAGCAGGTCCATTTTACCGTTTCGCAGAACAGGCATCTCTTTCACAAAGATAAAGTCAGACGCGTCAGGAATCCACAATGGTGCAATGTTGCTGGCTCTGAGCCTGCTTACCACTCGTTCGGGAGACATACCGCACAACTCCGTGTATACCACAATCAATCGTTCGCCTCTTTTTTCATCCGGCATCGAGGTGACACAGATACTCTGTTCCGCGCAGCCCGAAATCTTTGTAATCTCTTCTTCGACGGCCAGGTGCGGTACCATCTCTCCGGCTATCTTCGAGAATTGACTCAATCGGCCGGTGATTGTGAGGAAACCATCCCCATCGATAAAGCCCAAATCACCAGTGGTGAACCATCCGTCTTTGATCACCCGGGCAGTGGTAGCAGGATTTGCAAAATAACCCATCATTACCTGCGGTCCCTTGATCAGTATCATTCCTTCCTCTCCCGGAGCAACCGCCAGACCAGATTCACAATCTACGATTTGTAAGGAAGTGCCCGGTAACGGTCGCCCAACGGTACCGAGTTTGGTGCCCGCGACGGTGCGACCGTCTGGCAGAACGACGGCTCCCGATACGTTGCATGAGATCACCGGAGATGTCTCCGCTAACCCGTACCCTTCAAGGGGAGTGCAACCGAGTTTGCTCTCAATTTCAAGAGCTTGTTTCTTATGTAGTTTCTCTCCGCCAATTACCAGACACGAAAGGCTGGCAAATCGCGACGGCGAACACCGACGCAAGTATGAAGCCATCATGGTAGGAGTTGAGACCAGCATGCTGGCCTGAAATTTGTGGCACATATCTCCAATTTTGCGCCCATCGAGCGGATCGTAATGATAGACAGCCGTTTCTCCCAGACAAAGAGGGGCCCAGAGGGTAATTGTGAATCCGAAGGAATGAAAGAAGGGAATCACCCCGAGGACAATCTCACCGGGCTGAACGTGTCCCTGCAAATTGATTGCATGGATGTTGGACAGGATGTTTGAGTGCGTCAAAACAACGCCCTTGGGATCGCCTGTTGAACCGGAAGTGAAAATGATTGTGGCCGGATCATGAAGTCTGTTGGCCGGCAAACTCCGGTGGTTTTGCAATACCGCTTCGCTTTCAGGCAATTCCGTGGTGCGTTGAGGCAATAGCCCATGCAACAAATGAGACAATAGCTGACTCGGTAGCAGCTCGGCTTCCGACCAGGCTGTTATCTTGTCCAGAAGGCTGATGTCTTCCTGCACATCTTCCAGCTTAATTACGTTTGAGTTGCACTCGATTTTCAAACGATCAAGCACACGCGATGAACTTATTATGTGCTTAACTTCAGACCGGACCAAAGCTGCATCGAACTGACGCTGACCAGACGAGTAGTTCAAATTGACTGGTACTTTTCCCAGCAATACTACTCCAATATTTGCGATGACGGCGCCAACAGACGGGGGCAAAAGAATTCCAACAGTATTGAAGTCATCTGCAAGAGTGCGGTTCAATTGGTTGGCGAGTGCTATGGATGCAACAAGCAACTGGCGATATGTTAGTTTCGCCCCGCTGGAGTCTGCTACCGCCCTAACGTGCGGTTGACTGCGTGCCTGGTGAAGAAAAGCATGAGCCAGAGAAAACCAGTGAGGCGGAAGTGGCGGCAGGGCGGTCGAGGAAGGAGAGTCTGTCTGGCCATTCATTGTGCATTAAACCGCCGCGGTGCTGGCTGCCGGTAATCGGAAAAGTGGCTGCGTGTATTCTTCGGGCCAGAAGAGTACCGAACTGAAATTGCTGGTTCTGAGGAACAGCGCCGGGCATTCGCCGGAAATCGTCATTCTGTGGTCATCTTTAAGAACAGTTGGAACGACGGGGAGCACACTGGAGTTTTTCACCGCCGGATGTTTATCGTCGCTCACAAGAATTCTAATTTTTGCATTCGACAACCGTGGTGCAGATTCCTGCAACTGCCGGTTAAACTCCTCGAGCTCCGTCTTGCCGTTCACTAACGGAAGTAAACTGATTGAGAACTGCGCGCCAAGTTGCTGAGCCGCAGACCAGCAAGCTGTTAGCCAGCGGTCGTTAAAATGGCGCAGCGATGAAACCGCGGTGAGTTCCGTGACCACCGGCAGTGGTTGACGGACGATCAGTAGTGGCTGCAAGCAGCTATGAATCAGTTGCTCAACTAGAGAAAGACGCGCATGAAGAAAACTGATACTGGCGGGGACCGCGCTCGGGCTGTAACCGAGTATTATCAGGCTGTGATCTGCTGCCCTGCGTAAAATCTCCTCACAGGGATCACCCTCATCGACGATCATCCCCGTCGAAATACCGTGTCCCTCGGCGCGCGCATTATAGACTTCCGCGAGCTTGCCGCCGATGGACCTCAATGAATTATTCAATCCTTCGTAAGCAACCAGATGCAAACCGGAACCGATCACGCCTGCGTTTCGCGGATTTAGAAATCTCAGAGCTCCAGCTGTGTCTACCACGTGTTGAGCAGTTAAACTTGCGTTCATTCGCTTGGATAAAGACCAGGCAGCTTCAGCGGCATATAGCGCTTCTTCTGAACCATCAAACGCTAACAAAAAAGATTGATTTGGAACCATCACTTTAACTCCTCTATACGGCGGCGCCGCTCTCTTGTGCTTCTACTTTTGTTGCTGTGCCGACACTTGTTGCATCGTGGCGGGGAAGTTTTACTACCTCGACGGTGCAGGGGCAGTGAGCTATGACTTTCTCAGTGACACTGCCGAGAAGAAACTTCTGGAACCCGCGGCGCCCGTGCGAACCCATTACAATGACGTCTGGATTCCATTGGTTGGCAGCCCTGGTGATTTCGTCTACAACGCAACCATCACACAGAACTACCGAAACAGAACAATTCGGGTGTTTCTTCTTCAAAGTTTTCAGCGCTTCATTAGTATGTTGCAACTGAAGCGCTTTCAACTCATCACCCATGGCGCTTTCATATCTCAACAGCGCAGGATCAATCATCACCAGCGGTTCCAGTACGGAAAGGACTTGGATTTCGGTTCCATCGGGCAGGAATCGCGCTACAACAGAATCAATGGCCGCTTGACTAAACTCGGATCCGTCTGTCGGTATCAAGATTTTCATGTTGTTCCTTTCCTTCTATGGCGCTGGATGGCACAAATTTGACATCCAGGCCCTTCACTGAGCGGGTGATTTACTCTGTTCTATACTTGCACTAATGCTTTGCCTGGCACATGATTCTTAGGGCTGAAGAATGATGGAAGGCGGATCTCATTGCGGCATCATTCCAAAGGAGGACAACCCGGGATTTATCGCTTCGTATTCGCCTTCGGTGCTTATCTCGATCCTTATCTTTTGCAAAGAATGCACACCATTCCACAATGTAAATTCAATTCAACACCGTTCCATGTTCTGCGTGGAAGAACTATTCCGGCATCCAGCCATGGAGAGATCCGCAGTTTGGTAATGTGACCCGACGGAATCATTGGCCGAGTCAGTCCTAATGATGATGAATCAAACGCTACGTCCGTGTGACAATGGGTGCAACGACAAGTGCAATTTTGTATCCCTGTAATAACTCTGCACTGGATTTCTGGTACCGCCAGTCGCTGCAGCGCAGCATAGACGACATTTTGTTGTTCGCCTGGCATTCCATTGATCTGTAAGGCGTAGCTGTCGATGATACCAAGGGGAGTCCCATTTTGATAGACGCATTTTATCAACGACCGAACGAACTCTTAAAGGCCTTTCGTGCAAGACTTTCAGTTGGTCGAATGGCATATGAAGCAGGTTCATTTTCCATGGCGGCCAGACATTTTCAATTGGCCGTCGACCATGCAGAAGCCCACATGCTTCCGGAGTCGCTGAAGGCAAGAGCTTTACTGGGTTTGGCCAAAGCTCGAGCAGCAATGGGACAATTTGATAAGGCGAAAGAGTTGCTGGAGGAAGCTGTATCTATTGATGAAGCTGATGATGACACTGTTTTGGACGAAGCCGAAGATTATCACCAGTTGGCATTGCTTTACTGGCGCAGAGGGGAGGCAGAAGAGTCGCTTCGAATCGCCCGGAAAGCATGGAGACTGATTGAATTTGAACCTGATTGTCCGGACGAACTCAAGGCAAAACTATTAAAGCACTTTGCCGTTCTCGCCGAGCAAGGAGGAAAGCTAAACGAGTGCGAAAAATACCTGGATGATGCCCTGGACCTCATAGAAGGCAGCCCTGAGTTAGGCAAACAGTGCTCAATTTATGGTGATGTGCTCCTGGTAAAGGTGATCCTACTGGCTGAACAAAATAGACTTGCGGAGGCGCTCGAATTGTATCCGCACGCGATGCAAATTGTCGAGATCAACAGGGGGATCGCGCATCCACGGGTGCAGGAAGTTTTGTCGCTGTTTCAGGATTTTCAAAATGAAAAGATTGCCACTGAGGCTCCCGGTAATCTTCAAAATTCTCTGCAGGGAGCTCAAGTAAAAAGCAAGCACGGAATCATATGAACAAGTGTTCGATGCTGTTTGAACTCTCACGAACGCTCGATCGGCATCGAACAAGAGAGTCGTTGCCACCACCACGTCTACAACGCCATCTGAAGAGAATTGCGGAGCTAACCTTTGATGACAGATAACAAGCAGGAACAATCCGGAAAACTATTTGAATCATTGTTCAACTGTCTTCTGCTATTTTGGTTCGGTTTTATGATGTACGCAATTTTCGCTTCTTCTAACATCGAAACTATCGCGTACAGCAGGTTTCTAGCAAGCGTGAGGGGAGGCGAAGTTGACGAAGTTACCATCGGCAAAGACCAAATCGAAGGTAAATACAAGAACACCAGGAACAAGCCATTTCGAACCTACAAAGTCGAAGATCCGCAGCTCTCGAATACGTTGCTTCTCCAGAATGTAAAGTTTCAAGCTAAACCCGATGAAACGTTCGGCCAGCAGGTGTTCAGCGGTGTCATGTGGGTAGTTGTATTTCTGGCCGTGGGACACTTCCTTGCGATGCGCTTGGGAACGAAGGAAGGTCTTGGCACCGGGCTCATGTCGATTGAGAAGAGCAAAGCCAAAGTCTACATGGAGAGTAATCTCAAAACTACCTTTGAAGACGTTGCCGGAGTTGATGAGGCCAAACAAGAGCTTCAAGAAGTGATCGGATTTCTGCGTGAACCTCAACGCTTTAACCGGCTTGGAGGCCATTTACCAAAAGGTATTCTGCTTGTTGGTCCGCCCGGAACCGGAAAGACTCTATTAGCAAGAGCTGTCGCTGGCGAAGCCGGAGTACCGTTTTTCTCAATTAGCGGTTCTGAGTTCGTGGAGATGTTTGTCGGAGTTGGCGCAGCTCGAGTGAGAGACCTTTTTGCCCAGGCACAGAAAAATGCACCGTGCATAATCTTCATTGACGAACTCGATGCATTGGGACGAGCCCGTAGCTTGAATCCAAACACGGGGCACGACGAAAAGGAACAAACCCTCAATCAACTCCTGGTAGAACTTGACGGGTTCGACCCGCGCCAGGGCGTGGTGCTTCTGGCGGCTTCCAACCGTCCTGAAATTCTTGATTCGGCCTTATTGCGAGCTGGTCGGTTCGACCGCCACATCCTGGTTGATCGCCCTGACAAAGTTGGACGGGCTCAGATCCTTACAGTTCATTTGAAAACTGTAGTTTACGATCAGGATCTCGCCATTGACGAACTTGCCGCATCCACGCCTGGTTTTACTGGTGCCGACCTGGCAAATCTGGTCAACGAAGCCGTGATACTGGCAACAAGGCGTGATGCAAACGCAGTTCAAAAGGAAGACTTTTCCGCGGCTCTTGAGCGGGTAGTGGCCGGGTTAGAAAAGCGAAATCGCCTCCTCAATCCACACGAACGGATGGTGGTAGCCTACCATGAAATGGGGCACGCATTGGTCGCGATGGCATTGCCCGGCACAGACCCGATCCAGAAGGTTTCGATAATTCCTCGCGGTGTAGGTGCGCTTGGCTATACGATCCAACGACCAACCGAAGATCGATTCTTAATGTCCAGAGAAGAACTAGAGCATAAATTGACGGTTCTCCTCGGGGGCCGCGCAGCTGAAACAATCGCGTTTGATTCTATCTCCACCGGTGCCGCAGACGATTTGAGCAAGGCCACTGATATTGCCCGCAGCATGGTAATGCGGTATGGAATGATCAAACCACTTGGACCGGTTACTTATGAACGTGAGCCGTCACCATACTTAAACGGGTATTCTTCTCCCGGTGGCGACCAGAATCTTTTCAGTGAAGTTACGGCACGCGAAATTGATTGCGCTATTCGAGAGCTTATTAACGCCGCGCTGGAACGGGCGCTGAACATTGTGGGTGAATATCGCTCTAATCTCGAGGACGGGGCACGACTACTCTTGTTGAACGAAACCCTTACTCATGAGGATTTGCTATCGATTTTCGAAAGCAGGCCGAACAGACGAGCGTCTCAAACCGCAAAACAGAATGAATTTCCGACATTGAACTCTGCGTCCGTTTGTGAGGTTGCCAGCGAGGTTTAGGGAAAAAGCAGTGTCTATCAGCCCGGCATACGTCTTACGGACGATTTCATCGGATCGATTTTGTGCGATTCTCTCGAGGTATTAACCAAGTTTCGCGAGATTTGCAATGATGGAAAAAGATTGTGAGGTTATGGACAAAGGAGCCAACGCGGAAGAACCGCCGTTGTCAAATAACCTGATCGCCAGTCGATTGGAAGAGGCCGCTGACTTGTTAGAGATACAGGGCGCGAATCCCTATCGAATTCGCGCCTATCGTACAGCAGGGAAGTTGCTTCATGGTCTGAAAGAGGACGTATCAGCAATTTTACAACGCGAGGGTGTCCCCGGGCTGGAACAGCTACCGGGGATTGGCCCGTCACTGGGGCGTTCCATTGAACGCCTCACGATTACCGGAAAGTTCGCGCTGTTGGAGCGACTTCATGGCCGGCCGGAAGCCGAGTCCTTATTCGCCACAGTAGCCGGAATTGGTGCGGGTCTGGCCACTGAGATCCATGAACAGCTGGGCATAGAAACCCTGCAGGAACTGCAGATTGCGGCATGCGACGGACGGTTGGCAGAAGTACCGGGAATGGGTTTGAAGCGTGTTCGAGCGGTGCAGGAAGCGCTTGCCGGACGGTTCAAGCATAGCTTTGAAATTCCCCGGCAGAACAAACGAAAATCCAGTCTCTCAAACGAACCAGACGTGTCTGAGATTCTGGATGTGGATCGAGAATACAGGCAAAAGTCGGAACAACGTCGCTTGCCTCGTATTTCACCGAAACACTTTAATCCGACCAATGAAGCCTGGCTGCCCGTTTTGCATACTGAGCGCTGGACCAGGCATTACACGGCACTCTATTCAAACACGGCCCGGGCTCATGAACTGGGCACAATACGAGACTGGGTAATAATCTACAGAGACGATCATGAAGGTGATGGTCAGTGGACCGTGATCACTGCATCGTTCGGAGAAAATGCGGGCCAAAGAATCGTGCGAGGCCGTGAGCGCGAGTGTTCCGAATATTACGCATCCACTCATCCTTCCGAAGGATGCTCCGATCTCGTCGGAGAGTTAGAATAATAGTACAAGAGAAACCCAAGCAGGGAACCTAACCCCCTCAAGGGCAGCAGGCAACCGAGGTAATGCTCCGAGCCTGAAGACGCTGGTAACACCAGCGTCTTTTTTTGTGCAGTGGGCTCCAACGGCGTGCAAATGTAAGCTCTCAGGGCACACTCATAGGTAACCTGAATGCGCATTCAACCGTAAGGAGGAGGAGCTATCGTCCATGGTGGTCAGGTCCTTCCTTTCGACAAATTCTAGAATGCTATTAAGGCACCACAGGTCTATCAAGCAACGTCATTACAATCTAATACTCAGGGCGATACATACCAGGCTCGACAAATTCATAAGGACTGATAATGCTAGAATCCGCATACCGCACAGTAAGCCAACTATTCACAAGGATTCTTCACCGGTGGTGCCCCCTTCTGTTCTATATCCGTTACCGGGTAATTGGGCTGAAGGTGATCGCCAATGGATTTGAACGGTACGCCGAAATGGGAAACCAGCGTACAATCATCTGCCCCACTCATTCCACTGAAATTGACGGACCTCAGATGTTCTTCTTCTCGGGGTTTGTTCATGAAGACTTTCACTATGTGGCTGCCAAAGAAATGTTCGATTGGTGGCATGGGTTTTATGGTCGATTATTGCGATTAGGGGGCTGTTTTGCCGTTAAGCGCGGTCTGTTTGACAGACACGCCTGTCAACTGATGCTGGCGGATCTGGTCAGTGGCAAAAACAAGTTGGTCATTTTTCCAGAAGGAGATATTTCACATCACTTCGACGAGCTACTGCGGATTGAGCCGGGCGCAGCACAGTTGGGTTTCTGGACACTGGAACGATTGCAGGCGAAAGGCAAGAACGAGCCGTTTAGCATTCTCCCCGTCGGTCTTTCTTATGCCTTTGCAGAGGATCCTGCTCCTCATTTTGATTTAGTGTTTTCGAAAGTTGAAAAGCATGTGGGATTAATGCCCGTAGAATTTTCAGATCGACGCGAAAGGCTGAATCGCCTTTGTGCCAAGCTCCTTGAAGTGATCGAATTGACCTGCAACATCAAGAATGCCGGACTTGATCTGGAAGAGCGGCTATCGCAGGTGCGAGTAGAGATCCTGAATCGACTGTCGTCCAGTCTTGGTTCTCTCCATTCAGTCAACGAAATTGACCTGTTACACATTATTCGAGGAAACCTTGATCACATTATTGGCCGGCAGTCGGGAGGAAGTCCCTACGAAAACCAGTTGACACTAGAGCGAAGGAAGTTGGCCTCACTGCTTATCCGTGATGTAATTCGAGTAGAAAATCTGAGGTTTTGTGTCAACAAAAGCAGCAGTAAGTGCGACGATCAGGAACTAGCGGAAGCGCTCACTTTGATTTCCCGGGAACTGTTGGGTAAATCAATTCTGACAGCTAAGAAGGTTGCGATTCTTGCAGTTGGTAAACCGATAGAATTGCTCCCGTTACTGGATTTATACAAGCATGATCGTCGATCGGCCATGCAAAAGGTCAATTCTGAAATCGCGACTCAACTAGAGGGCTTGCAAGCAAACCTTGTTGAGGAGGTACACCAGCTGGAGAGCGAGTTAATCAAATGTCGTACTGAGACTCAAAGTTGTTATGACAGCACCAACCTGTCCGAAAGTATAAGCTGGTAAGTTTTCACTGTACACTATGGGGAATCTTAACTGACAAATTTCCCAAAATAAAGGTACCAATCGCTCTGTATTCACTTGTGATTAGAGGTAAGACCACGCTTGAGTGATCCTACCTCTAATTTTTTGGCAGTTCACACCACTGTCGATACCTAATTCATTGTGCGTCGCCGGGCGGTTGTGGTTCTTTCGGTTCCGGGTCCTTGGATTCAGGTTCCTGAAGAGGAAACGTCCAAGTTTGTTGCTTCAACTTTCTAACAAAAGTGTACAGGTCCTTCACATTGCGGTCATCATCGGCAATCTCGCTAAACGAAGGCATCACACCGTGTTTCTTCCCGATGAAATTTTTGAAGATGGTTCGACTTGCAATTTTTTCAGAGGTCACTAGTTCTTTGTCCGGCTTTATCACATTGGTGCCTAACATATGGCAAGCCTCGCAATTAGACATATAAATCCGTTCGCCGTTTGAACGCACGGTAGTAGCCTCTCCACCTTCTGCTCGATGTCCTGGTATGAGAAATAAAAGTGGAACAGTCAGGCATCCAAGAAAAGCGATCAGAGCTTTGCTGTTTAGCAGCTTCATTGGTTTCTCCAAGTACGTATTTCAGGCAGGGCTACAAGCGAAAATTTCCGAAAGGTCTTTAGCCGGTGTGGTCACACCTCTCAAGCCATAGAGAGTTGACAGTTTCGCTAAGACGGCTGGCGTTACGAACGCAGGAAGGCTTGGTCCCAAACGAATATCCTTGATACCCAGGTACAATAATGTGAGAAGCACCGCAACGGCCTTCTGTTCCAGCCATGAAAGAATTAAAGACAAGGGCAAGTCGTTGATACCGCAGCCAAAGGCATCGGCCAATGCACTGGCTATTTTGATCGCAGAATAACTATCATTACATTGGCCGAGATCCAGCAATCTTGGTATTGCCCCGATACGGCCGAATTCCTGCATATTAAACCGATATTTAGCGCATCCCAGTGTCATAATCACGCAGTCTGTCGGTATCTCTTCCGCCAATTCGGTGAAGTAATTTCGGCTGTATTCCGCACCGTCACACCCGCCGACGAGAAAGAAATGGCGAATCTGACCGGCCTTTACCGCGTCTACGACGATATTTGCCACACCGAGGACGGTGTCATGCCCATAGCCGATTTCGATGAAATGCTCATCTTCCATCGCGGCATAGCCGGGACTTGCCAGAGCGGTCTCGATTACCGATGTGTAGTCATAATTGGTTATCTTACTGATGCCATGAAAGCCCACCGCATCGATGGTGAACAACCGATTCTGATAGCCGGCACCGGGGGGTTTCAGACAATTGGTCGTCATTACTATCGGTCCGGGAAAGGAATCAAACTCCTTCACTTGATTCTGCCAGGCCGATCCAATATTACCCACCAGATGACTATATTTTTTCAAGACTGGATAACTCGATGCCGGCAATAGCTCACCGTGCGTGTAGACATTGATTCCTTTGCCATCTGTTTGCTTCAACAACTCATAAAGCGCTTTCATATCATGCCCGGACACTAATATGCATTTGCCTGGCACAGCGGTTGTTCGTACTGTTGTTGGTTCCGGTTTTCCGAAAGTTTCGGTATGAGCCTCGTCCAGAAGCTGCATCACCCATAAGTTCGTTTCGCCTGCTCGAAGGCAGAGCGCAAGCAACTGCTCTTCATTTTGATCAGGTTTGGTAAGGTAGCTCATGGCTTCGTGTATGAAGGCACAAATTCTTGGATCTCTATATCCCAGCACTTCGGCGTGGTGTGCGTAAGCAGCCAGCCCCTTAATTCCGTAGGTAAGGAGTTCTTGCAGACCGATAATGTCTTCATTGCCCCCTTGCAGTCGCTTCAGAAGAGAGATGGAGTTCGCCACAGCAGCGATTTCGCTATTGTCTCCCGACGGTGTCCAGGTGGCAGGACCTCCAAGCTTCAAGGGAATCACGTTGTGTTCTGCGCAGGCGATTTCATAAACACATCGAGCTTCGTCGTTTAGCCTGCCTAGCAGTTGGATAAATTCGTAATGCTCTGCATCATCGAAATTCACGTTGGTCAGCGTAACGAATAGACATTTGAGCGTGTAATAGTTTATCTCGGTGTTTTCAGCGCCAAGCTGGCGAGCAAGATGAGCATATTGAGAGATTCCCTTTAGCTGGTAAATCATCAGATCTTGCAAAACAGTTGTCTCCGGTGACTTACCGCAGATCCCCATTGTTGTGCAACCGGTACCTTGCGAGGTCTGCTCACACTGATAACAAAACATAGACATGCGACACCTTCACCAATTCCGAACGGGTTAACTCCTCAAAGTTTTATCCGAAATTGCCCTAAAGCGATATCATGCCGAGTGCTGAATCAAAGATGATTTCAACAGACCAACCTTTCTTATCCCTCCGTCTCTGGATTGATCACGGTGAGACGTATGGCTCAGACGTGTGTCGGCGCATGCTTCAGGCGGTTACTTAAGCGGCGATCTAAGTCTATCCGTCTTGCGGATGATTAGCGAAATAATACACGCAGCCCCCAACGCTGCTCGCGGTGATTATTGCCGAGGTAAGCGGTGGCTCTGCTCAGAGCAGAGTCCTGTCGACATTACTCTGAAGAGAGCCGAGCGACACAACTCGTGCTCTGAGCAACAATTTCTAACTGCTGTTCCGATGATGAGCCCCTCAAATAAATGGACGTCGAATGGTACATCATACTCCTGCCAGATTCGATTAACTCGAAAACGCCTCGGGAAATTTGCGCTACAATCGGGAATGAATAATCACTGCGGCGTTGTCAGTCAGGCTAGAATTTGCCGAATTGGTGGTCGGTTAGCGGACTGTTTTTGCCAACGCGCCAGTGTCAACTTTGCCCAGTGTTCCCACATGAATTGAAAGAGCTGGATAAATCTCGAAAGGGAACTGACATTTTTCCGGGGCATGATCGAAATATGATGTCCCAATGCGAGGGAGCAACGGTGTTTACTGAAATCGGGTTCTGGCAATTAGTATTGCTCACTGTGGGGTTTGTACTTCTTGCGCTGGAAAGCGGTTTTCAAATCGGAAAAGCCGTTCGCAGTCGGTGGCAGGAGCCTGACCCTGTTGTTGGCATTACGGTTCAGACGACGCTTTCGTTGGTTGTCTTCTTACTGGCGTTTACCTTTGGTGTGGCAGCGGAACGCTTCAACGAAAGGAGGGTGTTGATAATTGAAGAGGCAAATTCAATTGGAACAACATTCCTGCGGGCCGACTTTCTTCCTGAAACAAACAAGAACGCGATTCAAAATCTTCTTCGAAAGTATGTCGATCTGCGGCTGAGGCTTGCAAGGGAGTCTAAGCTTCTAGTTGATGGTGCAAGCGAATCCGATAAATTGCAACAAGAATTGTGGGCTCAGGCCGTTTTAATCGGACGGGCAAATCTCGGCTCACCGGTAATCGCGTTATTCATCGATTCTTTGAATGAAACTCTCGACTTACAGTCCAAACGAGAGGCTGCTCAATCATATTCTCGCATTCCCGATACAATTTGGGGTTCGTTGTATCTGGTAACCTTCATTGGTATGACCGCAATTGGATATCAGTTCGGGAGAGCGGGCGGAAGAAGCTGGCCTGCCTGTATCGCCGTGATTGGCGCACTAACAGTTGTCTTGCTTCTGATTGCTGATCTCGATCGACCCACGGCAGGACTACTCAGAACAAGTCAGCAGCCGCTGGAACGCTTGCGAATGAGCTTTGGTGCAGACGAAATCGATTCTTCATCACAACAGCCGGGAACGCCATGATCTGTTTACCCTCATTCCCGTTTGATAAGCAGGTGCGCCTTGAACTGACGGCGGTGTTATGGATTAAGCAGTAACTTCCGCAACGGTAGGTCGACTACAGCTACACGAGGGCTGGATAACCACCGGTAGTTCAACTTTGAAATTCGAAAATTGGTTAGGTCGATTGCTCGTGATTGGTTTGTGTTGGAGAATTAGTAGTTATTGAATGCCGGTAACCATTAGAAAACGCGTGACAATTTTCGGTGTGGTACAAGGTGTCGGCTTTCGCCCGTTCATTTACGGACTTGCGCACGATAATCAGTTGGCGGGCTTTGTGGCAAATAATGACGGGCGCGTAATTGTGGAGGTACAGGGAACCAGCGACAGAATCGAAAGATTCATGACCGAACTTCCGGTGCGCTTGCCACCACTGGCGAGAATCACAGAGATGACGATTGACGATGTTGCACCATGTTCCTCTGAAACAGGGTTCGTAATTGAGAAAAGCACCACCAGTGATCACAGCGGGCTCAAGTTCGTTGCAGCTGACACAGCCACCTGCCACGATTGCTTGGGCGAATTGTTTGATCCTTCCAATAGACGCTATCGTTATCCATTCACAAATTGCACAAATTGCGGTCCACGGTTCACCATAATCAATTCACTGCCTTATGACCGTCCATCAACCACCATGAGCAGCTTTCCCATGTGCCAGTTGTGCAGAGCGGAATATGAGGATGCCTCCGACCGCAGGTTCCATGCGCAACCAAACGCCTGCCACGCATGTGGTCCACGCTTAAAATGGACTGGCGCTGATGGCCTTGCCCAAGGAGAAGAGGCATTACAGAACGCTCTGGTAAATCTGAATGATTCGAAAATCGTCGCTGTTAAGGGACTGGGCGGGTTTCATTTAATGGTCGACGCTACTTTGCCGGCGGCTATTGAAAGATTGCGTCAACGAAAAATGCGCGCTCGCAAGCCATTTGCATTAATGATGGGCGACCTTGATCAGGTTCGACGCTATTGTCGCGTATCTGATTACGAGGCAAAGAAACTGGCTGAGCCGACGCGTGCGGTTGTCTTATTAGAGCGGCTTGACTCGTGTGATCTTCCGTCCGAAATTGCACCAGGACTTAACCGAATCGGCGTAATGCTTCCGTATACGCCTCTCCATTACATAATGCTTCAAGACTACAACCGACCTTTAATTGCAACCAGCGGCAATGTTAGCGAAGAGCCGATTGCTATCAATAATGAGGATGCACATAACCGACTGGCAAATATTGCGGACGGGTTTCTTGAGCATGACAGAGAAATATGCTCGCGGTACGACGACTCAGTAGTTCAATATTTTGAAGAGCAGAGCATCCTAATTCGGCGATCTCGAGGAATTGCGCCAGCTTCATTACCAATGGCGTTTACGTCTCAGCGCAGAATTCTCGCTTGTGGCGGGCATCTCAAGAACACGTTCTGTTTGCTGCGCGACGATCAAGCATATATAAGTCATCATATTGGTGACCTGGCATCGATAGAAAGTTATGAGCACTTTCACGAAACGCTGTCTACCTATGTTCGCTTGTTTGATCTGTCGTTCGATGCCATCGCGGTGGATTATCATCCGGATTATCTTTCGACATCCATTGGGGAATCATTGGCGAAAGAACACGGTGTTCCCTTGATTCCCGTACAGCACCATCATGCCCACATTGCCAGTTGCATGGCGGAGAACGGCCTCACAGGCAAAGTGATTGGTGTGGCATTTGACGGTTCGGGATACGGAGACGATGGAACGATTTGGGGCGGCGAATTCCTGGTCTCCTCTTTCCACGAGTACAAGAGAGCGGCTCATTTTGCCCCCGTTCCTTTGCCTGGTGGCAACATTGCCATGAAAGAGCCGTGGCGAATGGCCCTCAGCTATGTGATTGAGGGGTGCAACTTTGGCGATCATTTTATCGACAATGTTCAACGGCGCTTAGGTACTAAAGTTGTTTCTTTGGTGGCAAGACAGATTCGGCAGCGAATTAGCAGCCCGCTGACATCGAGTTGCGGGAGGTTGTTCGACGCCATGTCGGCGTTGCTCGGCATATGCGATAGAGCAGAGTATGAAGGACAGGCCGCAATGGAACTTGAATCAATCGCTCGAACAGCAATTGACACCATGAACGCCAGCGATGGTTCCGTCTATCAGTATGAGTTGATCGAAAAAGGGCAGGGAGCAACAGTTGTCCACCCCGGTGGCATTCTGCAAAACGCTTACCAGGATAAGTTGAACGGAATCCCGCTCGCTTTAATTAGCTTGAAATTTCATCACACCCTGGCATTGCTGGTTGGAGACGTGTGTGACAGAATACGAACGAAGAACCTTCTAAATAGAATCTGTCTCAGTGGTGGCGTTTTCCAGAATAAGCTCTTGCTTTCGCTTCTCTTAGAATTGCTTCCGCAACGAGGTTTCGAAGTATTTATTCAACAAAAAGTGCCGGCCAATGATGGAGGGCTTTCATTAGGGCAGGCAGCAGTTGCCCTTGCCAGACTCAACGCAATGACGGTGCACGACCATCGGAAAGCTTAGCACCATGACTAACAAATTCTAGGCAACTGTTCGCCGGACAATTTATCTACAATCCGATTGCCTCCGACGCGAGAGCGCAGAACAACACGATTGCGGTGCTCCTCTACTACTTTACCGATTACTCGAAACGAATACTCACCGAACCACCGTTCGTTCATCAGTTGCAGAAATTCGTCTGCCCTCGCTGACTCCAGAACGGTTACGAAACGTCCCTCGCAGGCCACATACAAGGGATCTAATCCGAGCAGTTCGCAGATCGCGTTCACTTGCGGATCTATCGGAATCTCGCTCTCATGTATCAAGACACCCATGTTGGAAGCAGTAGCTATCTCCGTCAGCACCCCGGCCAGTCCACCTCGGGTTATGTCTCGCAAGCAGTGCACAGCGTGTTCCAGGGGCAAAATACTCTCCACTATTCTATGGAGCGGAGCACTGTCGCTTAGAATTGTGGTTTCAAGCTCCAACCCTTCTCTTGTGGCCATTACAGCCATGCCGTGCCTGCCAATGTCTCCGTTAACTATAATCACGTCGCCGGGCATGGCTCGCTTCACGGATGGTGGCACAGAAAACCGAACAATTCCGATACCGGTGGTGTTGATGAATAGCCGATCTGCTGCTCCGCGACCAACCACTTTAGTATCGGCCGCCACCAAATTGACTTGCCCTCGTGTGCAGGCTTCTTGCATGGAGGTTATTATCTGCGTCAGTTCACTGATGAGAAGGCCTTCTTCCAAAATAAATCCAGCCGTAATCGCCAGAGGCATGGCGCCTCTCATGGCGAGATCGTTAATCGTTCCGTGTATGGCCAGGGAGCCAATATCACCGCCAGGAAAGAAGATCGGTGATACGACATAGGAATCAGTGGTGACAGCAATCTGAGAGTGCGCGTTGTCCGGCAGTGAGATGATAGAGGCATCTTCAAGTTGATTGAGAATGACATTGCCAAGTCGTGGAAGAAACACATTCTCAATCAAATTAGCAGTCATTTTTCCGCCACTGCCATGACCTAAGCGAATCACAGTTGACCCGACATGCGGAAGTGCGCAGGATATAGCTTCCATCTCTTCAGACAATATCTTCTTCTCCCAAATTAATATGAATGAGATCCCACAAAATGTGCAGGAACATTACGTGGACCTCCTGTATTCGATGAATGCTGTAACTGGGCACAACAAAACTCCAATCGGCAACACCAGACAATCGGCCACCGTCCTTTCCGGACAACGCGATGGTCTTTACTTTGAGTCTGCGGGCTTCCTCAATGGCGCGTACCAGGTTGCTCGACATCCCGCTTGTACTGATTGCCAAAAACATGTCTCCCGGGCGGGCGATGCAAGCTAGCTGAGTTGAGCAGGTGGCAGAGAAATCTATATCATTGGCTATGGCGGTTAGAAGAGCCGTATCTGAAACCAGGGAGAAACAAGGAAGCGGCTTTCTTTTTTCGAAGACGGGATGCATGAATTCGACTGACACATGTTGTGCATCGCACGCACTGCCACCATTACCCGCAGTGAGTAGCTTACCACCCGATTGAAAGACTACTGCCATATCAATGGCCAACCGCTGCAATTTGTCGGCATTCTCCGCGAAAAATACGGCAGCCGTGTCAGCGCTTTCCTTTACTTTTCGCGAGATAATATTACGATGAGCGCCATGGAGATTAGTCTCTACCGTCATCGTTTCGCCTCATGTGATTTGTGCTATGCCAAATTTGTAGTAATTCGCACATGTCCCCTCAGATGACACCATGGTTGCACCTAAGGGATGTTCGGGCGTACATTGGCGGCCGAATGCCACGCACTCAAAAGGTTTCTTCAGACCTTTCAAGATTTGACCACTAATGCAAATTTTGGATTCTGGAGCTGTAATATACTGCACAGGAAACCGCTTCTCGGCGTCGAAATCTTTGTAGGCATTACTGAGCTTGAATCCGCTCTTTGGTATAGTCCCAAGCCCACGCCAGACACGGTCCGATACGTCAAAAACCTCGGACAAAATTCGCAAAGCGGGTTGATTCCCCGAGTCTGTCACAGCACGTGAGTACCGATTTTGAAGGTGGGCTTTGCCATTTTCTAGTTGTACGACGCACTGAAAAATCGCTTCCAGTATATCTAGTGGTTCGAATCCTGCAATCACAATTGGAATTCGAAAATGGCGACTCAGTGCTTCATACTCACGGCATCCCGTAACACAACAAACATGCCCCGGGCCGATGAATGCTTGTACCAGATTGTTCGGAGCTTGCAAAATTGACGCCATAACCGGAGGAACAGTCACCTGCGAACAAAGGAGGAAGAAGTTTTTTATACCTTGGCGTTTGGCCTGATACACGGACATTGCATTGGCCGGAGCCGTAGTTTCGAAACCGACCGCGAAGAAAACGACTTGCTTTTCTGGATTTTTCGAAGCGATGGCCAGCGCATCCAGAGGAGAGTACACAATGCGAACGTCCGCGCCATACGCTCTTGCCTCAAGCAAGTCTGTCTTGCTTCCAGGAACACGTAACATATCACCAAATGAGCAAAGGATGACACCAGCCTGCTGAGCAATGGCAATGGCTTTATCGATTAACTCCAGTGGGGTTACGCAAACCGGGCAGCCAGGACCATGCAGAAGCTCCACCGTTTCCGGCAGCAGATCCTGTAAACCATATTGAAGAATAGTGTGAGTCTGTCCGCCACAAACTTCCATTATCTTCCAAGATCGCGTCGTTACTTTCGTGATCTGGTTCGACAGATTCTCTGCCAACTCAAGTTGCCTGAATTCATCTACATATTTCATTGTCTTCGCTCAATTGTGAAGCAGCCTCTGATCTTCCACTTTGGCAACACCGCTGTCTTTCTCAAGCCTGTTTTTGATTTGCAATTGTCTTTCTCTGAGTTGCTCAAATTAACCTTCCACCAGCTCGAAATATTGTGTCCCCGAACTTGAACGGGGCGGGGCGGCGCATCACTGAAGTTCATTTAATTCATTGGTGGTTTTAAGAAAATCCAAGGTTCTCATCGCTTCTTCTTCGTTGATAACACTTATTGCAAATCCCACATGCACCAGAAGATAATCACCAATCTTAGCTTCCGGAGTGTACTCCATGCATACGTTTTTTCGAATTCCACCGAAATTGATTCGTGCCATCGTCAATCCGGCATCTTCGAAAATTTGTTCTACTTGACCAGGAATCGCCAGACACATGTTTTGCTTCCGCCGCTTTTGTAACTTGAAATGAGGACTTTAATCTGGCACCGGAAATTCGTCAATTGCGACGCCTCTGCGTATCAGAGCTATGCTGGCACATTCGCCAGGAAAACACAAAGAAGCGGAATGAGATATTGACTTCCTCTGGCGGTCGATAAAGCCGTCAGGTATATCAGCTCCGCCCGTTATATAGAAAATTGCGCCCCCCGCAATTTTTCCCTTTGCTACCGGGGCTGTAAACGTCGTGAATTCGGCAATTCAGCCAATCTGAATTGTATGGAAAATTGCGCGACGCGCAATTTTCCATAGCGCACCAGAGAGCAAGAGTCCGATAGCTGTTCCATGCGAAAGCAAAACACGGGCAAGATGCCCTGGAACGTCGATTTTGGCTGTGCTTCGGCGCGAGCAATGGAGAGATAAGGCAGCAATCGAGAGAGGCGAAAGCAGTCACACGCTCTCCAATCGCGAATTAGACGTGCTCAAGCTTGTAGTTGACCGCCGCTCCAATCAACAGCGCGAAGCAGATCACCGAGATCTAACAACATTCATTATTTCCAAGAGGGATTCATCCATAGCACTGATGGTGGCACGCAAGTCGTGCAACATTGCATCGCGATCTTGCAGTACAGAAATTGTAACTCGATGTCGGTCGTCAATACCATTGGTAATGTGTTTCAATCTGTGCTCCCATCGCGCCTGCCCTCGCCTGATTATTCCTTGCCTGCTCCACCGATCGACCAACTGAGCTCGCCTGGTCAGACCGTCTCTTGAATTTGAAGGAACTGTGTTCAGGTAAGTCCAACCACTTGTTGCTCAGCTAATACCGGACTCATTGAAAGAAAGAAAACAGGCGCAACTAAAAGAAATGCGCAAATTCGCACTGAATGTTCATCGCCAACGATCAACTGCAGACACTGATTCTTGCCGTGTCTGAACAATCCTGTATTGCATTGAGAAAAGCGCTGATGAAACCGCTGGAGTGGATTTTCTTTCAATGTCATGGCTCTATCTTGCTGGCAAAACCAACCGTGATGATAGCATATTGCAAAGTTCTGCAATTACGAAGAGATCTATTCGTCCAACCTGTCAATAGTCGGCAATAGCGTCTCTTCAGCAGAATGACAGAGGACTCTTTTGCAGAGAAGTAAGCTGTTGGCTGCGCAGATTGAGATGGCGCAGAATGATTGAAATACGGGTCCTACAAAATCCATCTTCTCAGTGTCTGCTGTATTTTATCTGGTACCACAGGCAGGTTCACATAATCGAAAATTCGTGCCTTTAAACACGTGACCTCATCGAGTTCTCCGCCATCCGTCCCGATAATCCCGATTAAAGGTGTGGCCCGATTCTTAGAGGTTCGCCTCAAATCTTCAAGATACGCCAGTATGGCTTCGTTTGGAAAGTCCAGATGGACAAACACCAGGTTAAACTTGGTATCGGTGGCATGTTTGGCAACTTCGCTACTTGAACAAGCCTTCTCCACGGTATATCCGGAATTCTCGAGAAACGTAGAAAGATCGCCATCTAGTTTGCTACCAATCAAAAGAACCTTCACAGCTTTCATTCAAGAAATCTCCTCCATAGGCCAGGTCTAGTGGTTCTCCTTCAGATCACTTAGCACCGCCACATCATTGTGTTCGAAACTAGTCTGAATGCGGAAAGCAATAAGCCCTGCCAACATCACACCAGCCAGCGCATCCAACATTGTGCCCAACTCTATAAACATTGGTCTGCCATTCGTTTGAGTGAGCAAGAAAATATAGATGCCGTTTTTCCATTACCAAAAAGCCTAAAATCTGGCTCAAGGCAATGCGGCGGGTTAGCATCAATAACACCCCCGTACACACCGGAGAGATTGCGGCCGTTGCACCGGGCCACGCCACATTTGCCCCGGAGGGAACCGGTAATTGCGCAGCCAGGAGATAGCTCATCCAGAGCAATCCGATTGACCGGATCATCGCAACGGACGCTCTGACGGTTCCGGTGTCACGCTGAACTTGCATCTTCCCGATAATGAACATGAAGAACATCGAAATAGCTAATACTTTCAAAACAAACAGTAGCGCTGTGATAATGAAGAGATGACTGTCGGAGTGCTGAACACCGCTGAGTACTGTTGCCATAGTTACCAACAATGCTTGGGCAGAAAACAGCCAGATGTTCAATCTCAACTGTGTTGAGCGTACCATCAAAATCGTAATGAGGGCAATCAACACCAACGGCATTTGGTCGAGGAGGAGATTCATACTGCGTCAGATCCAAGAGCGGCGGCAATCAAGCCACCGGCCGAGAATACGCCGAGAAGAGGCTTTCCGAATTCAGCCGTGATGTTGAACCGGCTAGCAGCTCCAGAGCTGAAGACAGCAATCATCATGCTATCTATGAACATTTAGTTTTCCCGGGTGCCACGAACCTGACCAGATTAATGAGCCGCACATGGAGATCCGCCTGCAGATTCTTATCCGAGCCGCAGTTCTCCAATTCCCAATGAGAAAAGAGTTTCGAGGCCTTCTTCTTCTCTCCAATTACCATGAGCTGGTAGAGTTTTACCCCTGATGATTCCACAATTTCCCAACGACAATCCAGTGGCAATCTCAATGACTTGGCCAACGCTCGAATCGTCCCGGCTATCCAGTCCATTCCGGTCTGCTCGGACACTGTGAGCGGCGAGGATCGACTCTCTTCCATAATGGTTCACTCCATCTTTTCTATCGGGTGTTATGAGCAGGCGATGGAGCGAGAGAATGACCATAAGCAGCAATACACAGACGCTGTTTCTCTTCTGAGGACTGCTCAAGCGTACGCTTGAGCAACTTTCTCAATCGCTCTCTTTGCAGGTGATAGTGGCCGGAACCAGAGCGGCACACCAACCCCAGCGTCTCCATTTTCTTTAGCGCAGCAACCTGTTCTGCCGGAAATTCATCGGGACGAATAGGCTTGTGCTCGCTCAGCCACTTCACAGCATCCGCAAGGGATAGCAACACATCTACGATTGGTTCATCGCCAACAGCCATTACACACCTGCACAATTGCAAACCTTCGCATATGCTATCATTATACAACACCTCAAAAGGAGGTCCATCGATAAATTAACCATTCGACGAATAAAGCCTCGGAGAGGCCGCAAATAAATCAGGGTGACAGAACAACAATGGTACGGATATGTCCCGGCGCATCAGCAAATCCAGTTAGTTGTCAGAGAAGGATGTGAGAAACAAGTTGAAAGTTCTAGCCATTAAAGAAGATCTTCAGCACGCCCGCGGAC
>JAKFUT010000055.1 GCA_021732565.1 Candidatus Obscuribacterales bacterium | reverse complement strand
CGCTATCGTGCCTCCATCTTCGTTGAATTTGTGCGCTCATATAGAGACTGTGCCACCAGGGGATAGTCACAAATGCGTCGCTATCGTGCCTCCATCTTCGTTGAATTTGTGCGCTCATATAGAGACTGTGCCGCCAGGGGATACTCACAAGTGCGTCGCTATCGTGCCTCCAGTTAACGAAGGGAAACCTCCGAAACATTTCGCTTGCGTTGCAAGAATAGACGACCCGCCTCCGAAGCATTTCGCTTGCGTTGCAAGGATAGACGACCCGCCTCCGAAACATTTCGCCTGCGTTGCAAGAATAGACGACCCGCCTCCAAAACATTTCGCTTGCGTTGCAAGAATAGACGACCCGCCTCCAAAACATTTCGCTTGCGTTGCAAGAATAGATGAGCCGCCTCCAAAACATTTCGCTTGCGTTGCAAGAATAGACGACCCGCCTCCGAAACATTTCGCTTGCGTTGCAAGGATAGACGACCCGCCTCCGAAACATTTCGCTTGCGTTGCAAGAATAGACGACCCGCCTCCGAAGCATTTCGCCTGCGTTGCAAGAATAGACGAACTGTAGGCAAACTGGCACAAGAATGTTCCGTGAGTTGCATCATTATTGTCGCGCGCGGATCTGCCACCGATTGCCCCCTGTTGCACTTCTTCCTTGCACTCTAAGAGCACGGTCTACAACCGGTGTAGGCAAACTGGCACAAAAATGTTCCGTAGAGTTGCGACATTATTGTCGCGCGCGGGTCTGCCACCGATTGCCCCCATTGCACCTCTTCCTTGCACTCTAAGAGCACGGTCTACAACCGGCAGGGATTCAATGCCTCCGAGATTTTTGCGAGCACAGACGAGTCGGCATCAGACCTATTTCTCGCCCCACATCGCGATTCGCACCAGTTATTTCGCAAAGAATTAAAGAACAGCCCCCGGGTCCAGATCGATACGCAAACAATACTCGCAAATCACCCGCGGGAACAGTTACGAGCTAAAGATTTTCTGGTTCGCTGGTATATCCGACCGGCCACATAGACGGTCAGCGAAGACCGAAGGTCCAGCCCAGTAAGAAATTACAGGGCCGCGCCTGCCCTTTGCTCTCTTACCTTTGCTGTAATTCCTACAAAGAATGACCAGAATCGATTGGCCAGATTCTCTTTGAACACGGATCGCCGGCCAATAGCTTCTTCCAATATCTGCTTATGATCCGCCGCGAGAGGCTCCAGAAGAGCCTGTTTCACGGGCAGTAGCATTACCTCTTCAGCGTCATCATCGGCCTGCAACTGCAGCAACGCCATCCTTTCTTCTTCACGACTGAGGAGAGCAAGAAAACCGTGGTCTATCACGTGCCCCCTGGTGTCCCTTCCGGGATTGGAACGGACAGAGAGTGGTGTCAACATCGCTTTGGGAATACACAACCCGGTCTCTTCGTGTAACTCTCTGGAGGCGCAGCCGGGAAGGTCTTCAATCAACGGACGCAAAAATCCGCCCGGCAACGCAAGCATTCCTCCGAACGGCTCATTCTTTCGGCGGACCAATAGTACACGATTAGTCGCTTGAAATATAACTACAATAGATGCGGCTACGTCAGCCTTCGGATAAGCGTAGACAAAATGCTCCGCCGAGTTTAGCAAATAGAGTATGGCTTCAGTTTGCTTGAAGTGGAATCTCTCTTTCTCCAGCCGATCCGCCAGAGAACGAAGCTCGATCTCACTAACACCAGCCGCGGTGTCAAGTGCATATATAGTTCGAAGTCCAAGCTCTCGCAAATGGCGCATATTTGCTATAACATCAGAGGCATTTCCCCCACCCGCAACCACGATCAGGTCACCGGCTTTTGTTTGCAAAGGCAATTCTGTTTCAATTGGAATGTTCTGGCGAGCGAACTCACGTGTTAATCGGAATAACGACGACTGCTCCGATTCCGGCGAGGCGTGATCCAGCATAAACAATGAGGTGATCATCACTGTGTGATACTTCTATGGTATTTAGTCGCGGCAAAGCCACCCGAGAAGGAGGCTTACTGCCTCCTCAGTGACTCGTTTCCGACGAATCGACTTGGCGCTCAATTTGACTGAGCCACCCCGATGGAACCACTACACTTTGTTGTCTTTCCAGCAATGCTTTTTCTTTGATATCCCACAGATCCTCAAAGTGTTTCACTGCCATGGCTGACTTCCCCCGCAATCGCAGATTCTCATACACTTCCGTAAGGCGGTTCTTAAGAACTCCAGTCTCAATCGATACCTGATGTGGCTTCAACATATAGGCTCTCTTCCCTCGACGACAAACACAAAAACATGTACCAACTTCAACCCTCCGCCATCCTATGGCCGATGCAAAGAGGGTGTCAATGGGAATTCGCGCATGGGCTATGTCGATTTGAATCGGAGTACGCAGGTCATCTATCAACCGTTCCGGACGGACCTGATCTCACCGAACTTCGGTTTGGCCTGGTCTGAGTCATTGGTCTTCCCAATAGGGGTTGCTCGGAATTTGCCGGAATTACTTGAAGGTTCAATTCCTTGTGTTCAGGCTTACCATTGTGCGCGGCTGTCAGGATCGAACTCAACCATGCATTTACAGATTCCGCCGCTGGAAGCGTAGAAGCTGCATAAAACGAAATAATGCCTCGTCTAACCTTTCGCCCTCTCTCTGGAAACCAGTCATTATGCGCCTGACAGGTATTATCTTCTCCCGGTTTCGCTTTCATAATAATCGCTGCTGCGTTAATCGGCACACGTCCGACAAGCAAATTAGTATGTCAACAATCAGGCAACAACACCAGACTAACTTGTTTCGGTACGCCTAGTTCAGTAAAGACATCCTGCCAATCAATCTTCCGATCCTCGAACCATAATTCTGGCCGACCGGTTGTGTCGTTAACGTATCCATGACCACTATAGTAGAGAAAAACCTGTCCGTTTTGCCATGGAATTACACGCTCGTGTGCCTCCATCAAAAATGACTTTAGACGCGATGCCGTCAACCTGCCTTCGAGGGTCATAATCTCATCTGGAGTGTAGTTCTTCTGCACCAGGCTGTTGTACACTGACGTGAGGTCGTTATGAATTTCGGCCTCGCCCGGGTTGAGACTGCAACCTATGAGTACAGCCAGTTTAGGCGGCTGTTCACTTGAAAAAGCATGACGCGTAGTGATGAACACAAGAGACAAGCACATCACGACGGCCGTTATATAGCGATTCATAGGGGCTCCGCCAAATCTGTTGCAGATTGTAGCGCATTACCAGACGATTATTTGGCGGAGTTCTCCCACCGCACTAACCGCTTAAGCAAAGGCAGCTCAATCAGATTGCAGCAGCCAGTATGTTGGCGTCAACGCCTTATGTTTGACTTTAGTCTTTGAAACGCCTCAGGAACAGAAATGCTTCCGGCCTGATCATTCAGCTGTCCCGAGGCCGTGGGGACGCCCTGCCGCCGGATAGTTATACTGATGCTATCACCCGCGCTACCACTGGTGACTGACAGGGAGGCAAAGCGATCTTTCCCATTTTACCGATACGTTGAGGCCCGGATCACGCATCAAGCGACTGTTTATTCTACGAAGGTCGTCGCCCAGTCTAAGCCTCAGGTCCTCAGAAAGAAGCACACCGTTGACCAGATTTTGCAACTCATAGCGCGTGGTGGTTGCAGCTTATTCGATGAATTAGTCCAAATTCTTCCCATCCATCAGCGATTGGAGGCAACCTGGTGTTGCTCACAAAGACCCGGTTGCCCGGTTTGCTTGGCTTGCTCAACGCGTCGTAAGACGAGGGACTCCCGACCTATTGCTCATTTCTCAACTTGAGAAATGAGCAATGTAAAACCACCGAATGCGCTTTCCGAATTATCAACCTGGACTTTTCGGGAACCTTTACAAGAGTAAAACGTCTTCAGTTGAATCGAATTACCAATTAGAATCTGGCGCATAAGGGGGCAAATGCGACAAGTTCGAGTGGCCCGACTTGGGCTACTAATATCGCTCTTGGTCCTGCTCATGCCTCCTTCCGTTTTTGCTCGGAGGGACACCATGACTGGTGGCTATTACAGTTACTTCGGCGCACCCTCCGGCCCGCCGCCGAAATATGAAGGCCAATGCGGAATTAATACGTTCGACAAGAAACCCGCTAATGCCAATAATAAGGCAACCTCAACCGCTTATCACACGTCTTTGGAAGAAAAGCTGGAGCAAAACAGAGGACTTTTAGGCGAGGAGGCCTATCGTGCGCTTTCTGCAAAGCTGCACGGGCTTGACACTGCCAGCTCGAATCCGGTGGGCAATGAAATTGAGTCGACCATAAGTTCCCGGGAGCGAAAATATCATTCACTGCAATCAGCCCTTTCCGACACCATCGATCAAATTCAGCGATTGCGGTGGCAGCTTCCTCCGCGACAATCCCAAATGTTGTATTTTCGAGTGAGCGATTTGGAGCATCCTATTTTCGATGATACCAGCTCGCTGACACCAAACTTTGATAAGCTGATGCAACTAAAATGTGAGGCGGATGAGCTGCTCTCCGATCTCATGCATGGCGTTCCACCAGAACTCGTCCCCTTCAGCCCACCCTTGACGGGACGAGCAGAAAGTTTTTGGTATACAGAAAACGAGAAGTCTGCTCCGATTTCGTATCAACCGGAAACGAATCCATTCCAGCAGGCACCACACTCGCCATTGGAACCGCGCAGAAGTTTCGAAGATCTTGAGACCTTGCTGCTGCGGTTGCACGAGGAGGATCGCATTGGCAGCTTTGATGTTGATGTTTTTTCGGAGCGATTGCTGAGGATCAAGAAAGAACAGGCGGTAATGATGTCGAAGAGCGGTACCTTGTCGTGGTCTCAGTGCGATGTCTTGCAGCAAGAATTGAAGAATCTCCGGGTGGATATATTGTCTCGCGAGGGTCTCCCTTAAGCATGATGAACTCTCTCAATCCAGTCGAAGCATGTGGCTGCCACCTCGTGGCCCCCTTTTCCCGGACCAAGCCTGGCCACTTCAAAATCACGGCTACACTCTTCGAATGCCATCAATTCCGTTCCATTCGCCCGGGAGCATTCCAGTTCATGACAGCATACCAGTCGCCACAACCATGCTGAAAAGCAAGAACGAGCGAGTCAAAATCTGTTCATCTACAGTGTTGTTAGTGCTGTCTGCAAATGGCGTTTCCTCCGCAAATCTAATGATTGGTAAATGTGGAAGCAAGAGATAAGGTTTCGCTCTAGACAGCGACGGCTCTATTAGTGATGATCTCTCGGTGCACGCTCTGCCTAATCTGTTGAAACCAACTTAAGGACGATTGTGCAAGGCAGAGCGGCAAAATTGCAATCGAGGGAGCAGCGTGCGTATTCTAGCGGAAGCAATTGCGAAGAAGAAAGTGATTCTGTTTGCAGGCAGTGGAGTATCTTCGGGGCTCGGGCTGCCGACCTCCAAAGAATTGCTACACAGCCTGGCTGCCGACCTTGGCATTGAGACCACTGACTTTATGACAATGGGCGAATTGCGAGAGTTTGCAGAGTATTATCTTCTCGAAAAGGGCTCGCTCGCGGGGCTTCGTGATTTTTGGGATGGCGAATGGCACCACTCCGGTATCGATATCTCAAAGTCTCGTGTGCACAATCTGATTGTCCAACTGGACTTTCCAATCATCTATACGACGAACTACGACCGCTGGCTCGAGCGATCATTCGATCGCCAGGCCGTTCCCTATACGAAAATCGTCAGCGTAAAGGATTTGGTCAACATAAAACCAGGCGCTACGCAAATAGTCAAATTTCATGGAGATTTCGACGACGTAAGTTCTCTTGTCTTCGCGGAAAGCGCCTACCTTCAACGCTTAGAATTGGAAAGCCCGCTCGATATTAAGCTACGCGCCGACATTCTCGGAAAGTCCATTCTTTTCCTTGGCTCAAGTCTCACAGACATAAACC
Organism: Candidatus Obscuribacterales bacterium; assembly: GCA_021732565.1. Lineage (GTDB taxonomy): Bacteria > Cyanobacteriota > Vampirovibrionia > Obscuribacterales > Obscuribacteraceae > JAKFUT01. The sequence goes on along the minus strand of JAKFUT010000055.1, from coordinate 17,715 downwards.
TGCGATTCCTTTTGTATAAGCTGACAAAGATGTGGAGTCCGGAGCAATACGCGCAGGACCGTCCACGATCTTATTTTTTCATGGCAAAACCGAATGTGGTGCAAGAGCGAATTTTGAAATCGCGAGGCATCATCAGCATCGCGGCTGAAACTGAGGATCCGAACACGAGCCTTGAGCAGTTTCTGACCGAACTGGTCCAAGACGTTCAGGCCTGTCGCAATCCCGGCAAAACAACTTCGTGAACATTGCGTGGATTGGTTCTCTGTAAACAGGCTTACTGTGCAGAACTAATTTCGCCCATCGCCTGACGACTCCGGTACGAATCTACCATCGCTAGTGTAACGCCCATGCACCAACGCAGGGCAACTCTTCCGCCGGAGCTTGAAATCAGCAACAATTAAATTCAACACCGCGGTTTTATAGCTTCTGCAACTCTCAGACACGCCAAACTTCTGCAACATACCAAGGTGCTCACGATAATTCGACACAGCCATCTCAAGGTTCGCTTTTTTCAACCATATCCCCGCCATGGCTCCATAGGGACCAGCCAGGTTTTTATCCAGAGCCAGTACCTGAGAGAAATATTTCAGCGCGGTGTCATCATCATCATTCTCGAGGAGATGTTCCGCTTCACACAGCAAATCTTCGAGTGCATCTCTGTCGGAAACAGGGTCCTTGAAAGGATCATATGAATTTGCGCCGGAAATCAGCGGAATCCGTCTTTCAAAGTAATTTACTACCTCCTTATCAACGGCTTCGCCGTCGTGCATGGCCTCCACGAAGCAAGCGAAGCATTCGGATGGATCCTCCCCTGCGTATGCTCTCGGTAACCCGCACATTTGAGCGATCCTATCGCCCTTCCGACCCTCCGGGTCAGAGCATGTCAGAGAAGACTTCTTCCATCTCTTCTTGAAGGCCGCAATACGGGGGCAAGCAATTTTGCACCATTCTTCACTCCATGAATAGCGATGGCCATCATCCACAACATGGGCTAGCTCGTGAACAATGATGGTTACCTGCACCCTCTCGGTGCTCCCAAAGAAAGTATCAGGAAAGAAGACATTGCCATGGCTGGTCTCACCGGCGGCCCACTTAAGAGAACAAACATCGACTCGATGCCATTCAATGTGATGATTACGAGTAGCGAGCCCGACCAGAACTGGATAGCGCTCTTCCACAAGTGCAAACACTCTGTTAAATATCACCTTTTCAGCTTCGGTCCATGCCTTGACCTTGTTCCCTTCTAGTAAGGCTTGTGTTGCCTCTCTCGACGGCGAGCTGAAAGAACAATCCAAATTGCCATAAGAACCGTAGGGATCGAACCGATCGGAGGCCTCAGTTGGTAATGCCACCGCCACAACCAGCACCAGCCAGAACGGTAAGATTTGCGACATTCGTCGGGCGCCCGCAGCCATTCTTGCTACAGCCAGTACGGTGTTGCAACGCTTCGGGGCGAGCTTTGATTTCCCTTGATTCTGCCCGTCACCCACTGAAGGTAAGCCTCCTGATGATTGAAGTCCGATCCCGGGAGGACTCGCCCAAACGCCTCAATACCGGTTATCTACAGAGTAGCAAGCAGTTGTAGCACTGACGTTACACGGCGAACCTCCTATGCGCGTGTCAACTTCAAACCGCGATTTCGTCTGTCGACGACTTTTCTCATCCAAATTCTCGGGATAGGACTGGCTTTTGGGTCACTAACAAAAATTGCAGAAAATCCGCAAACGCATTACCACATCGGGTATGGTCGAAGATTTTTCTTTCTTCGCTTGCAGTTCTTCGACGTGACGCTTTAGTTGATGAAACTCAGGCACCGAATTACTGGCATCTGCAACATCGGCGAAAAACGTGCCCTGAGCCGGGTTGCGCCCGGCTCCTCGCTAAGCACATCGTGCATAATATTCTCTATAGGGAACAACACAACCAAAGTGAACGCTGAAATCCATGCCGCCGGTAGAACTAGCAGCCACAGCACTATGGTATTTCTTTGCCAAGTCGGCATTCGGCAATGAATCCTCCTTATCTATATCTGCCCAGAAGCTGTCGTGGACGGACGCACGATAGCTTCTGGGCAGATGATCGCCACTATGATTTATTCCCTGCCTCTAGCTGTCGTTTCCGCCAGAGAACGAAGAGGACTAACGGGATGACGCCAGTACCCAAAAGAAGTATGCCACTGTGGTCAATAGCTCTGAGCCAAATTGAGTCCCAAAATTTGGAACGACAAGCGGTCAAAGGTCTGAGCATCTTCTCCCCTCGGAAACCAGTGATCGCCAACAAATATTTTCCAGGCAACTTTTCGTTGGAGCCGATCGGCTATCGGCTCGCGAATATTATTGTTGCTTGGCAGAAACCCGATAACCACCAAGGCAACGGCGAAGCCCAACACAGCGGCAAAGATAGAGGTTCCAACTGGGTACTTCCTTCGCACGCTCGATGAGTCCTTTATCTCAATTTCGATTTTAGCCGATTCTGTGTTGCAAGTGATTGGAGAACGTTATGTTCACTTACTAGTTTTTTTTGCGTGCTAACGGTTATTGTCTGAAGAAGAATGGGCTATTTCAATATAGAATGTTCAGTTAGCGATTCGTGAGAAATCTGAAATCAGGTGGATGCTTGATGGGTGACCACATATACACCTGCGGGGCACAAGTTGCAATCTTCTATTCCATGGCAGCAGTCGCTCTTACGACTTGGCTAGTTGAGAAAAACCGAACTGCAGTCAAATGGTTGTGGTTTTGGATTAGCTCCGCAGCAGGAGCACCGATTCTGATGCTGATTATTTGGGGTGATCAATACGGAAGACAGATACCAATTCCGACGGGATTACTGCTCGTGAACTACACACTCTTCTACGTCTATTTGTTGCTACTGTGTCTATTGCCGTTTGGTGGGACTTCATTACTGCTGTACTCGCTCTTTTCGATCCATAAACCAAAAGCTATAGCTAAAGCGGCTACACCAAGCGATGTACTCTGTTTTATTTCCTTGCTCGGCTTGAGCGTTTCGGCGTGGCTGATTCTAATCCTGCTTCCCCGACTTTTACAGTGAAGTGGACTTGGAGTGAGCTTCATTTCAGCACACATGCGCGGCGCTGTTTTTTCCATCGCAGCAGTCGGTCTTGAGGTAAGTGCACTAAGCTGCGTGGCTCTGCTTGTGCTCCCCCGAGTATCCCATGACAGTTGAGCGAGAGTCTGCTAGTAGCCAGTATGTTTCATGCCGGTGTATCCTAGAACTATAGGGGCTTTGCACAAAAGAATCATGGAAGAATTTAGTAACCAAGTTAAGTTAGCAGCAGGAGGCAGCGGCGCCGGCTCGGGTGGTCCGACATTCCGCGCGGGGCAGAAAGTGAACTGCAAGATTCTTGAACGTGCTCGAGGTGGATACAAAGTATTGTTGGTAGACTTTGCGGTTATGGGATTTTTGCCGAGCGAAGTTCTCCTCGCCGATACCGATCAAAGTTTCGTGGGCGAGTGTGTCTGTTTTTATAATGGACGTCTCCTGATTCGCGATGCAAGCGTCTGAGAGGAGGTGATGTTTCTATGGACGAATCCGTCCTCCCTCTAGATAGCCATTGGAGTAGGTCCTTGCGACAGATTTTTTCGTAGAGAGCCGAGCGCGGATGGACGCGGAAGCTGCGAGATACTCCTTGGCTCTTCCCCTGCTGTTCAATTTGAGAAGCGTTTCTGCATAACTTTCGAGAGTTTCTGCGTGATCGATCAGGTGTGTTTCAGCCTGTTCCGGGCTTTGATAGCTAAGGTCGGTGAACGCAGCGAGTGCTTCTTGGAAGCACGATGTAGCATCCCGAAAATGTTTATTCTGATAGTATTGATGTCCTTTCAGTGTCAGTCTTTCGATTCTGCTGAGCAGCTCCCGTTTCTTGTTCTTTTTTTCAGCTCCGCGATCTCTACGCTCAATGACAGGTTTGCCATTGGAACCGATGATTCGCTCCCATCCAGCATCAGCAGGTATCGGTTTGCGCAAACCAACATAGCGAAACAGATCGCCACCTTTGGCGGGCGGTGAGCAAATTATTAGCAGCAGCAGACCGGCGACAGCGGCCTTAATATTCGCCAATAATCTTCTCCAGCTTAGTAATCTAAATCATATAACCTACGGTTCAATTGCGTAAGCGCGTTAATCCCAGCACACCGGGACAGCGACGTGTTGGTGCTTCATTCGTCGCGCGAGCATAGCCCGTCTCCAGTAAAGAAGCGGTTCATGTTCGGCAGGAGCAATTGGGCTAACCTTCGGTAGAGGTAGTGTATTGGTCCCAAGGTGCGTTCTGATGACTCTGAAGAGGTCAGTCCTCCAAAACATTGGCAAACACTGGAAGGCTCTGACATCGCGATCATTTTTCTTGCTGAATGCTGTGATTGGCATCTTTACAGTGCTCGCGTTTGGTGACCAGGTGCATTGGTTGCTATTCATGTGTGGTCAATTTCGGCTTCAATATCTTTGGTTGGGTGTTGTTTGCATCATCGGGTTATTGTTCAGCAGACGTTACAAGAGTCTGTCCGCGTGTCTCATCGCGGTAGTACTTAACTGATTTGGGTCACTACAGTGATTGCAGTAATACAACCATGTTGCACTACGCCTCGGGTCACAACAGTGCTTTTGGCGGTTTGCATTGGCATTCTTGGATTCTGCGATTTCTCTCCGCGCTCTTTGCAGACAAGTATGTCCAGGTCAGGGACGCCGAGACCTAATCCTAAGGTGTCCAGAGATTTTGTGGCGTGGTGGCTAACTGACGCGATGGACTGTTCGAATGCTGCAGATTCGTCCCGTCTTAGGTCCGCTGGATGGGTTAATCACTCGGACACTTTGGATTCATTCAAGACGCAATTTTGGGACGCCCGCGATAACTATCGAAAGAAGCGTCTGATGTACCAGCTTGCAGACTGCTGGGTTATCGACGCTAATGCTGATGGACTTGTAAAAGTTCGGACTTTCGGCGTCGTTATTTCAGACGCCGAGAAATACATATTTAAGTTTCTCACCTTGGATTTCCTCGTTGACCGAAACGAAGACGGCTACAGAGTCGCAGAATTTCAATTTCCTGAAGCACAAAACAATGCCGCTATGCTCACGAAATTTATTGCGAACGCTTCAGAGGCTAATGTTTCTGATCGATACATCGCACAGTCGCCCTCGGAAACGAAATCCCGGAGGGATTATGTACGTTCGATCGTTTGGTTCGCACGCGGACACTTAAGGGACCGTCTAAACAATTATCATGGTGCCCTTAATTCCTATAACGAGGCTATCAAAGCAAATCCTACCGATTGCGAAGCATATATCGAGCGAAGCTGGGTCAAACAAAAGCTCGGCGACAAATTCGGAGCACTGGAGGATTCAAAGATAGCAACGATCATAGCGCCGCGTGTTGCGTGGGCACATTCCACTTATGCAACAAATTTATTTTGCTCCAAACTATTGAGGGCAGCAGAATTGGAATATAGCGAGTATGTTCGTCTGGAACCAACTGCAGCGAGAGGTTACTTCTATCGAGGACGAGTGCGGTGTGCTCTCGGCAAAACAGCCGCAGCATTCGCGGATTTAAAGACCGCCATTAGATTGGCGCCCTCGAACGCAGATATTTACATGTACAGAGGACAGCTTGAGGAAAGGTGCGGCCATAAAGCCACAGCAATGAAGGATTTTCAGCGCGCTCATCAACTGAATCCCAAAATTGAGAAGTGGCCAGCATTGGATGTTCTGCTTCGAAACAAGAGGCGAATTAAACAAGTCACGGACGAAACGAGTCCGTGACCGATGAAAGGTTCAGACAGTATCGATCTCAATCCGGGCACAGAGCGCAGAAGCATAAGTGGCGGCGGGACAACAAAACCTCCGAATTTGCACAGATAAGTGGCATAATTCTCTAATTGTTTTACAGTAGGGCTCATGAAGTGTCCGAACTATTTATTGGTCTCGTATGTGCAACTGGAACTGATCTGTCAGAGATCCGAATTTTCTTGTAGGACACGCTACAGGAAGTTGGTTATGTGACAGAGCTGATAAAGCTCAGTTCCCTCTTGTCTGCTGGCGCATCGCAAGCTGAAGGGGAACGTCTTAAGGAGAGCATGGATGCGGGAGATGATTATCGCGCTCTCTCAAAAGAGGCCGTCGCTGTTTTAGGGATGCAACAGGTCAGGCGCATCCGCGTACAATATTGGTCAGATGATGAAATTGATCGCAGGGACTTCACTAAAGAAAAGGATATTAATGACGAGCGACAAAAGAAATTGGTTGACGATTTACTGAAAAGACTTGGTGCGCAAAATCTTCTCGCGGCTGAAGCTAACATTGACACTCTGACAACAGAATTTTTTTTCCGCTCAGCCTCCAGGCTATATGGAAGGGGCTGAGGTGTTCAATGTCATTGGATATTCTAGAGCAGTCCATGCGGAAACAGCCGCTCTGCTGGAAGCAGGCAGACGAGGCGTTTCGGTGAAAGATGCCATTGTCTATGTGACTACGTTTCCCTGCCATGAATGTGCAAGACATATTTGTGCAGGGATTCGAGAGGTTGTGTACATAGAACCGTATCCAAAGAGCTTAGCGTTGGAACAATACCCGGACTCAATAATGGTTGAGTCTAGACCAATTAATCAGCGTCGCATAAAAAACAAATTAAATCGTGTTACCTTCAGACCGTTTGTGGGCGTGGCCCCTAGGAAATACCTGCAGTTGTTTTCGGTTGACAAAGGTGAACGAAAGAATAAAGATGGTACAGTAAAAAAGTGGGACAAAGATGGCACAGCTGAGGCATTTCGAGCGGCCTATTGGCTACATCACTGATGAGACTGACTATATAGCTGGTCTTCAGGAGCTTTTGGACCCACCACAAGAGCCACCGAATTGAGGAGCCAATCATATGGATACATCAAAACCGCATAAAAGGCCTGAGTGGCTAGTCGATGATCAGAAAGCTGCAGCCAAAGAAGTTTCAGAATGGCCAGCATGGATGAAAAACTTAAGAACTGGTTTGCGTGTAGATTCAAAGACCGGGCAGAAGATAGAGAAGAAAGAACCTGTAGCGTCGACATAAGAAGTATCAGATGCAACGAGTTCGCGTCGTCGTCGTCCGCCGGCCGACAACTATTAGCGGCGACATAAATTCGCTGAAAACTAAGAAGCGCATTTGGACGCAGTGAACAGATGTTTGAATCGTGGGATTTCCCAAGGAGCACGATCCTTACAAAGGAGTGGCACACAACTCCTGGCCAAACAGTGCCGATCGATTAATAAGATCCCACGGTCAACAATATATTGAGTCAATCTGGCTATTAAGAGTCCAAGCCATTTTTATCGGTAAAATACCATGCAGGTGGACGCAAACTGTTCTTGTTGCCAAATCAATCGCCTGTGCATGTCATACACACTTTTCTTCTTTGCTTGACGTGGCATCTTAAGGCTCCTCGCAGATCTTGATTCGGATTCCTAAGCGGTTAGCCAGTCGCATTGCATCTAAAAGGAACTGATCCCACTCGCTCTGGAAGCATTCAACCAGGGGTGTGAAAGAAGCTTGTTTAATACTATTTTTGAAAGAAAGCGTGGCGCAAGATTTCATCATCCAGTCGGTCTGCTACAAAATAGTTGTTACCGATTCCCATGTTTATATAAATGCGCACATTACCGCCGATGATGACCTGTCCAAGACCACCAGTGCGTGAGAGTATCCGTTCGATAACCAATTGCCGTTCGGCTTCGCAACCATAGCCCAATGGACGCAGACTAACGTGGCGAGTCACCACCCGCCGTCTGGTCCAATGTCCGAAACTTCCTCACGGCCCGTGCAAGACGGTTGCCACATTCGCGTCCGACCAGCGCGTCGAGAGTGAACCACTTGCAGTCAGTCACTTCTTCATGCTGCAGCACCGGGCTGGTGCCAAGGTTTTCAGCGGTCGATTCAGATTCATCCACACTTGCGAATACGTAGAGAAAATCGTGGTGATAATGAGAGAACTCAAGTTTGCTGGCGTTCGCGGGAATGAAATGCGAATCGATATCGAGCGGAATCCCGCTGCGAACATGCCAGGGGTGCAAACTAATAGCACTCATTCCGGTTTCTTCTTCAAACTCTCGCCGAGCACCATCGACAGGTGCTTCCATCGAATCCAGGTGTCCACCGGGCTGGAGCCAGCGGTTGAGGAACTTATGATAAATGAGAAACGCAGAGTCCTGCGCTGAATTGATTAGTAAAGCACTGGCTGTCAGATGCCCCGAAAAATTTTTCCGGTGACAAATGTGCAAATCTGCGCGACTGAGTTGTGCAGGAAGATACCGCAGAAATTCATCATCAGAGGGAAACTGCTTTCGATATGCGGACACAACCTGGTTGATACTATTCAGATATTTATGCATAAAGCCATGGCAGCGGGAATGTTGCACCTAATTACGATAGCGCCATTATACAAGCAGCTTGTTCGTCGATTTTGACACAAGTGAACTACATTGACAGGGTTTCGCAAGATCGACCGGTTCAGCTCGCTCGTCCATTTGTACAAGATTGCTCAAAATTACTGCAGATAGGGATTCCGTCTAGTTTATCTACCGCTAAGCCCCCGGCAACAACGCTGAGGGTCGCGAAAGTCACCATAAGGTAAGATTTGCTCAAGTGAGCCCTTTTGAGAGAAACTTCGATGATATTAGATGCGTGCCATTCATGGCAGCTTATCGTTGCAGCCCCTGCCCAGCCGTTGAACTGTCTGGAATTCCGGTGACAGAAATCAAATTACGTTGAGTTTTTTACCTGCCTTCTCAAATGCATCCAGCGCGCGATCAAGATCCTCGGTGCTATGCGCAGCGGAGATTTGAACTCGCAATCGAGCTTCGCCTTTGGGAACGACGGGATACCATAAGCCGCGGACATACACACCAAGCTCTAGAAGCTCCTTGCTCATATCCATGGCGACAGGCGCCTCGCCGAGCATAACAGGAACGATCGGGTGCACCCCTTCAAGAATCTTGAAACCGAGACTCACGATTTGCTTTCTGAAATAAGCCGTATTGAAATGCAGTTTCTCAACTAGCGAATTATCTCTTTCAAGTAGGTCAATAGCTGCTAAAGCAGCCGAAGCGATGAATGGTGGCAGAGTATTGGAAAATGTATAGGGACGACACTTCTGTCGCAAGAAATCAACGACCGAACGTCGCCCGGTAACAAAGCCACCGGCGGCGCCACCAAGAGCTTTGCCCAGTGTTCCTGAGATAACATCAATTTTTCCGTGAACGCCCAGTTCTTCCGGAGTTCCTCGGCCAGTCTTCCCAAGTACCCCGGTGGAATGTGATTCATCCACAAATAACATGGCGTTGTGTTTATGAGCGACTTCCAGTAACTCGGGCAAAGGTGCCGTATCGCCTTCCATACTGAAGACACCGTCAGTGGCGATTATCTTGAAGCGATAATTCTTCTCTCTATCTTCATCCAACCAGCTCGACAGCTGCGTTACGTTGTTGTGCTTATATGCGCGCGCATCAGTGGTTTTCACTGCGATTCTTGCCAATCGTACACCGTCGATTATGCTGGCATGGTTCAGTTGATCGCTGTAAATAATATCCCGATAGTCCCTATAACCAAGGTCCGTCCCGAGCATGGCATTAAAGAAGCCTTCGTTCGCGGCCCAGCACGAGGTAAACAAAATCGTGTCTTCTGTGCCTAAGAATCCGGCAATCTTTTCTTCAAGCTCACGGTGAAGCGGTTGGGTACCGCAAATAAATCGCACGGAGGCCAGACCGAAGCCATACTCGTCCAGGCCTTTTCGAGCGGCAGCTACAATAGCGGGATGATTGGCCAATCCCAGGTAGTTATTTGATGCAAGCATGACGACTTTCTTGCCGCCAACAGTGACGACACCGCCCTGGTGACCATCTAAAGGCACTTCATACTTGTAGGTTTTTTCGTCTTTTGCTCGATCAAGCTCCTTCCCGAGCGCTGAATAAAGATCTGCAAGGTGTGTCGTATCGGTCGAAACTGCCATTATTCTTCACCTGTTATTTGCAAAGTGTACCGTCAGGATTAAATATGAGCTTCAGCTCCGTGCCGTTGCCCAGTAAATCGAAGGCTTCCGAGAACTCTTCCAATCTATAATTGCGAGGAGCCACAACTCTCTCAAGCTTACTTTTCAAATCGAGCCGGTCGGATCTGATGAGACTCAACATTGTTTCCCAGGTGCTGAACATCTTTCGTCCGAATATTCCTTTGACAGTAACCCCCTTCCAGATGACGCCGTTTGCGATATCAAAACGAGGCAACGGCTCTCGAGCAATTCCAAGCAGAATAACTTGCCCGCCATTGCGAACGATCTTGAAAGCATCCTCGTAAGCCGGCAGTGAGCCTGACATTTCCAGAACCACATCAACGCCGTTGGCGTTGTGCTCGAGCTTGGTCACTAGCTTTTGCAATTCGCCCGAGCCTTTCGATACATCAACAAAATGATCTACACCAAACTCAGTGGCCAAGCGCGCACGGCGATCGATATCGGCGGCCTCGCTCATGTAAATTCGCGTTGCTCCAAACGCTCGGCACAGAAAAGTCGACATCAGTCCGAGTGGACCCGCACCAAGAATGGCCACCGATTTGCCTGCAACATCGGCTTCTGCCACGGTGTGAACCGAATTTCCAAACGCATCTAAAAGTGCTCCGATCCGGGGAGGAATCTCGGACGTATCGCCACCCTTTCCGAGCAGAATCACATTCTTATATGGCACTACGACAGATTCGGCGAAGCAGCCATCAAGGTGTACACCCTTAACCTTCACGCCAGTGCAAATGTGTTCGCTGCCTGTGCGGCATAAATAGCAATGCCCGCAGGAGAGGTGCATTTCAGCTGTTACATAGTCCCCTTTCTCAACTAAGAGATGACCCGGCACCATGCCCGCAAGGTCATAATTTCCAGGACCAATTTCCTCTACAATTCCGCAAAACTCATGCCCCACAACAATCGGCTTGTATGCATCCGGTGATGGCAGATAGCGTTGCATTTCTCGTCGAATACCTTCGCTCCTCGCGCTGTTGTAAATGCTTTTATCCGTGCCGCATACGGACGTTGCCAGAACACGAATCTTTACTTCACCGAAGCCGGGCGATGGTTCCTTATAGTCGGTGCGCAAAACGAAACCATCTGTGTGCAAATCTTCTTTTACGAGACATTTCATAGTGCCGCTTTGGTGCTCCTTGGTTGGAGTTGCACCGGGAAGAACATCTGTGTGCATCTCTACACTCCTCAATCCGGCAGCTCTAACCGGTTTCTGTTACAACAGCACAATTTACTTCAGATCTGCAACGTTGTTCAACCGTGGGCTTCTCATCGAGTTCTGAAGCTCCGCTAACCGAAAAGGCGCTTCGGCTTAGCGTTTGTTTAGTTGCCAAGTACGTCCGCCTCCATTAGATTGAGAGGCGACCTCAACAAAGTCTTTAGATTTGCCCCGGGTCCACAGCACACTCTCAACTGGAATAGTAAACATGAACACTGACCCTGGCTTCACCGACATATCAATGACTGAGTTGGCTGAACAACAAATTGTGTATTCAATTTTGAATGGCAGCGGAGGCCCCGACAATCGGGAAATGACCGACAGCGGGTTGCGTTTTATTCGCTATCTACTCTCGATTTCTCGCTGTGCCAGATTCGGTTTCCTGCCGAACTTTAAGGACCCCGAGTCAGCTCGCGAAATAGCGCGGCAGTTTATCAAATATTGCGGCTGTGCTGCAATTGCTATGCACACGATGCAATGCATTCAGCGGGGCGATTAATTGTAAGCTCCCGGCTACTCCTTCGTCTCGTCCAGCGCTGGTCACTCGTTTTGCGCCAGAGCGTGCTCAGCTAACGCCATTTGTTCGCCACCGACACGATCAATTGTCTAGCTGCTTCGGGTGGCAATAAATGTCGACAGCTACGAACAAGTATCGTTCTCAAGATCACAATAAGTCGCCCGGTCGACAACTGATTATCGAAGTTGATGATTGCGGTATGGGACATCGCCGTTCATAGAAGCTCAATAAAATTTGAAGGACTCGGCAATTCCTAGCGGACTATTAGCTGGAAACTGCCGCTGTGAACACTGAATACGTGACAAAGGTGCAGACAGCGCTGGCTGCGGCACCAGTTCAGCATCGACATTGAACATTTTTTGGGGTCAGCGACGGCGATGCTGCCGAAACTGACAAACAAACTGGGAAGATGCCGGAAGAACAATGGTTCTTCCGGCATCTTGAATTTACTGCCATGATTTCACAGAAACCTCCCAGATGATAAAAGCTCTGTCAACCGTGCATAATTGTTGTTGATGGCTAGCTCTGGAGTATTAGCACATGATCTCTTCGGATAACAGCTCGAACGACCCGGATCCCGGTGACAACGAGACGGTAACGTCAGTGAGCGATCCCGAAGGAGTACCAGCGTCGGATATCTCAACTCCACTGCCGCACGAGAAAAAAGCAACCCGTGCACAGCGCTTCTGGATCGGCGCGGGCCGGGTGGTGGTTTCCGTGATTGTCGGGGTAACTCTGTGGCAAACATTTCCTGCGTTGAGAGGGGCTCTCAGTCCGCTCGGCTCAGAGTTTGATCTGCATCACAGTGTTCAAAACAATTCATCAATTGCCAGTATTACTTCAGACGAATCGTTCAAGATCAAGATTAGCTCCCACAATTGCGCGTCCTACAAAATAAACTTTTATTCGCGCACTCAAGGGCTTTTCACAGAACAGATCATTGATAAGGCTCGATTCGAGAGAGCATTATCGCCGACAGTCAGTTCCTCGTTCATCCAACTAGCTAATCAGAAGACCGTTGCGGAAGTGCGCGGCTCATTTACCTGGATTGATTTCTTAGAAGGTGAAGCAATCGTGGAGTGCCCGAAGCTTCCACCAGGTGATTACATCTATGTAGTGGAGAGTTCGGTGAACCAGAACCAAACCATTCGGTCCGATTATCAAGCCCTGCGGGTCACGAATCTGGGTCTGATCATCAGACAGTTCAAAGATCAAGCCCTCATTAAAGCAATAGATCTGCGAACTCTTAAGGCGGTAAGCGGCGTTACGGTTGAACTCTTTAATCCGACCTCGGAACAATCCCGGGAACACCCCGAGCAACCCGGGAAGCTGCTCGGGGTAATGCAAACAGGCTCCGACGGATGCGTCATGTTTCCTTTATCAAAAGCGCTGATTGAGTGCTTTGAAGGAGGACAAGCGAAAGGTTTGTGTTATGCGGCCAAGTTGGACAACAACAAAGCTTGGGTCGGAGACTACCGCTCCTCCGAATGGAATAGCGGCGCCTCCTATATGTCTTCTGAAAGGTCACCTCTTGAGTTGGCGCGGTTAGACTTTGTTGCAGATCGCACTGTCTATCGTCTAGGGCAAGACGTGTTTTTGAAAGGAGTTATCCGCTCCATTAAACCAGACGGACTAGCTAATGAAGGTGGGGGTAAGCCACTTCAGGTTACCGTTAAAGATCCTGCTGGCACGATCGTGAAGATCATGAGTGTTCGAACTGGTCCGTTTGGCGATTTCGATCTGCACTTTCAAATTTCATCCGAGGGCCAGACCGGTTCGTATCAGCTGGAAACCACGATGTCTAACGGAGCAGCGCAGTTCGGTTCCATAGAAGTTATTCAATATCGCAAACCCGAGTATGAAGTGTCAGTTTTACCCGAGAGGACTGCCACTATAGCTGGCGAGCAGCTCAAGGTGAAGATTACCGCGAAATATTTCTTCGGCGCGCCGGTAGCGAAGGCAAAAGTGATCTACCAAATTGATGCTGCACCTGACTATGAGCTTCGCAATGAACTCAAAGAGGTTCCTTCATATTACTCATTCTTCAATTCGTCAGACACTCCAAGCCAAGGCTACTACTACTCTGGCCCGGGGTTCAATCAATCGGGCTCTGCCATGACGAATGAAAAGGGAGAAGCAGAGGTCATCGTGAAGACGGCTAAAATTGATGATGCGGATCAAAATCCATATGATGCCAGCTATGCAGAACAAAGTTATCACGTTAGAGCAATTGTCGTTGACGCCAGTCGCAAAATATCGGAGGGTGGCGGATCTGCATTAGTAACTGCCGGACAGTGCGCGATCATGTTGCAAACCTCCAGCACCATTGTCAAAGAAGATGAAAAAATCGCTGCCAAAGTAAGAGCGATGAGTTATGACAAGAAGGTCGTAAAGAACCTTCCTGTAAGAGTCATTCTCACGCAGTGGGAGTACCGCAACGGCAAGTATCAGAGCAAAAAGATAGTAGCGGAACAGACTGCAACAACTGATGATAAGGGCATTGCAAACATCAGCATCGTGCCGCCTCTAGACCTGGCAGGCGGCCAGTACTTCCTCACAGCAACTGCTACCGATGGTGGCGGTCATCTAATCAAAGATTCTTCCAGCGTTTGGTTCTGCGCTCCCGGGGTTCCATCCTATATGGAAGAGAACCCGGCTATGACTATCGAACTAGACAAACCAGTGTACAAAGCCGGCGAAACTGTTCGAGCAGTGGTAAAAGTTCCAATCAACTCGTTTGGTCGATCATCGGTTCTGGCTACCTTGTCGGGAGTATCTCTTTATCAGTATAGGAACACCGAGCTGAATTCACAGGCAACACTGTTCGAGTTTCCCCTGAAAAAAGATTTTATTCCCCAATGCGATCTTGAGGTCAACGCTGTTAATGAAAAGCGAAAGAGCCTGGAAGGTACTGCCAAGGTCCTGATCTATCCAGAACCTTTTTTGCTGACTGTAGATGTTAAGCCGAAAAAACACCAGTACGGACCTGGCGAAAATGCAGAGATTGAGGTGAGCGTAAAAAGGCCAGACGGTACTCCCGCTCCTGACACCAGAGTAATAGTGTCCGTAGCCGATGAGAGCCTATTCTCAATTCGTCCAGAAACGCATGACATAGCTCGATTTTTCTATGGCGAACGGTCGTACTTTCAATCGGTGAAACTGGAAGCATTCCTTGGTCTTCCAGCTGAGCAACAGCTAACGTCCAGAGGCATTCTAAATCTAAGTTGGTTGTTTCCCAATCCATCGAATAACAGGAATAACAGCTGCTATGACCGCGAGTGTTGCAAGATGTCCGCGCTCGGACCAGCAAACAGTGCGCCGGTACTGCAGGGTGCTACTAACGGCACCATCGGTCCTCAGGGCGGCGACGCCACCGTCATTCAAGGTGTGCGCACAACGTCGTTCGCGCCGGTTGCCCTCTTACGAAAAGATTTTCGTGATTCTGCATTTTGGTCCGGCGATATAGTTACAGACGCCACAGGCAAGGCTACCGTCAAATTCAAACTTCCAGATAATCTAACAAGCTGGCGCGTTACTACCTCCGCCGTGTCCAAAACAAATGATTTCGGCTCGGGTTCTGCGAATTTTACCGTTTCGAAGGAGATACTTGCCAGATTATCTGCACCGAGATTCTTTACCATGGACGACGAAGGCAGCATCACCGGACTCGTTCACAACTACTCAAAGAAGAAGCAGGTAATCCGCATGCAACTTCTTCCGTCAAAAGAATTCGCGGTTGGTTCAGCGCTGCAGCGAGAGATGACAGTCGAACCCGACGGAGTTGCCAGAGTAACCTGGCCGGTATCGGTGAGAGGTGAAGGCTCAGGACAGTTTCAACTTAAGGCGCTTGGACAAACCGATAGCGACGCGCTCATCGAAAAACTGCCCGTGAGATCCTTTAGCTTTCCCGCATTTGCAACCAAGAATGGAATTCTCAAAGATAATGCCCTCGTCACTTCACTGCCGCTCAAAGTGACGCCTGATGCACGTCCGGGAACGGGAAAGTTTACATTGTCGGTCGCTTCATCAGCCATTGGCCCCGTATTAGGAAACTTCGACAGCCTCATAGATTATCCGTACGGCTGCACCGAACAGACAATGAGTCGCATGATGCCATCAGTGGTGGCAATGGAATTGCATAAGAAACTCGGTCTACCGCTAGATCGCGGCACACAAGATCTATTCAAAGACATCCATCATCGCTGTTTTCTCAAACTAATTGAGTACCAGAATGACGATGGTGGCTGGGGCTGGTGGGGTGGCGATCAGAGCAATCCATACCTGACTGCATATGTGATGGAAGGTCTATTTCTGTTGCAGCAGGCCGGTTATACCGTGGACCAATCTATGATCGATGCCGGAAAAAAACGATTGAAAGATATGGCTGCAGCCAGCAATGGGAGAGAGAGAGAATCGTTAACAGACCAGGCATATGTAGCTTACGTTTCAGCATTGTGGGGAGACCGTCTGCCCTCGCAAGCACTGCTCAAACAATTGGGCAACTCGGTACAGTCGGGTCCCGAAGGATTGAGCTATTTAACAATGGCGTTTAAACGAACAGGTCAAAATGATGCTGCAAAGAAAGTGTACGAGCAGTTGCTTGGCCTGGCGAACCAGAATTGGGAGTTTACGACATGGGAGCATACAGCTGAACTGATCACAAAGCTCGGTGAGCGCCAAGCTCTCGATTACACATACAGATTCACGGGGGTTGAAACCACAGCTCTTGCCATGCAAGCCGTCCTCTCGATGGAGCCTGAGAACGAGAAGCTGCTCACCTCGATTAGACGATGGATTTTATTCCAACATGATGAAAATGGTTGGAACAACACCAAAACCACATCACGAGTTTTCCTTGCGCTGCTGGATGACGAACTATCCGCCAAGAAAGGTAAAACGACTAATTTCACCGCATCAGCTCTAGTGAATGGGAAAACACTGGCATCATTTGTCTTTAATCAGGCAAATCAGTACTCAAAAGAGCAAAACATGACGGTTCCTCTCAAGGGTGATGAGAAGGAAATGGTGATCAAAAAATTTGGACCGGGACGACTGTATTATTCCAGCTTGCTGTCGTATCAACGTCGCATCAAACCCGGACAAACAGTGGTAGCTCGTTCGTCTCCACCTGACCTTTCCATCGAAAGAAAGTTCTATCGGCTGGAACAATATACAGATCCGAAGTCAAAAGTTGAAGGAGTTCGAGCCGTAGAAATTACCGATGAAGGAGTCAAGACAGGCGATACCATTTTGATGAAGCTGATGATCAATTGCCCCTCGACACTTCCGTATGTAATGGTTGATGCCGCCCTGCCCAGCGGTGCTGAAGTCCAAAGCGAGCAACCTGGTATGCAACAAATAACGTCGTTAGAAGGCGGTTCGGACGCGTCCATGTTTAGCTATTGGTGGACGCACCAGGACATTCTGGACGATAGAATTGTATTCTTTGCCTCACAGATTCCGGCTGGCAAATCCCAATTCCAGGCATTATTACGAATGGAAATGCCAGGAAAATTCAATGTCAATCCAGTGACCTTCGAAGGGATGTATAGCAAAAATATTCGTGGTTATTCCGCCGCAGATCAAATCACAGTGCACGAATAACGGCTCACGAATAATGGCGTTGCACAACCGCTATTGTCGTAGCGCCCGCGCATGAAAAGAAAGAGAGAAGAGAAAGGGGACTACGTCCGCTTTCTCTTTCCGTCAACTATTCAGTTCAGTGTACCTTTACCGCACTATCTCTTTACGGGAGTGCGATAAGCCGGTTTGCTCGATCCGAGTTGGTTCATGGACAACATTTGCTTTCCGTTTTCTTCGACGACTTTGAAAGAATACAAGCCATTGGCCATGGCAAGTTTACTGTTCAGCCTGACCACCGCAGCCTGTGCTTCCGTAGATGACAGTTTAGCCAGAGTATCAGAAAGCTTGGTAGC
>JAKFUT010000281.1 GCA_021732565.1 Candidatus Obscuribacterales bacterium | reverse complement strand
CAATTGAAGAACGAATGCTCGAACTTCAGGAACGCAAGAAAGCAATCGCCGAAGCCGTTTATGGGGACGAAAACAGTTTGCCGTTCAAGCTTACCGCAGCGGATCTTGAATCCTTGTTCAGACCACTATCATGACTCTCTTGCTTTGTGGTCTCTGGAGCAGCTGATTAATGCGTCCTGTTCCCTGTTCGCTCCATCTGGTGCTGTCGAGCAATAAGCACCCGGTCGTTGGTGATTTGCTGAACAGCGGCTGGGCTCGTCGCCGGGCTGATAAACGACACTATGTGCGGACTAGAAACTACTTACCGAGCTAGCGATTGCGAAAATATCTACCGAAACATTGTGAGAATGAGAACAGCGACTCAGAGTTGCTCAGCCGCGTCGAATAGCCTTCATTCCGACTGCCAACGTCTGCATAATAGATTTATCGTCGGTCTCAGCTCAGGACCGGCTTGCCGCTGCAAAATGGACAAAGCGGGCTTCGCCGTTGTCGGTCGTATGGTGATCTCTGCCACTCATGATTGGGGACCTTTTCGCACAACCACCAGACTTTCTTATCAAAACCAGAAATAATTTGTGACGGAGAAAGAGTACCGTTTAAAGTAGGATGCCACTGCTTCGCAAGCTCAGGACAAACAGCAGCAAGCGAGTTGTCTGCGCACACCCTTTTATTTGCACAATATGGGCAGTTTTGCCGTCTGACCGTGCGAAGGCTAATTTTCTGTTGCCATTCATGCTTTTTGTCACACTGCCACCATACATCTTTGGAAGACTGACCAGTGAAATGTTTTGGTTTTAGATTTCCGTTTTTTGTCGGGTGCCATTCTGTTGCAACACGAGGGAACAGTACCGCTAAGGAATTTTCTACCGCGACTCTTTTC
The DNA here is from genome assembly GCA_021732565.1 of Candidatus Obscuribacterales bacterium. Taxonomy (GTDB): domain Bacteria; phylum Cyanobacteriota; class Vampirovibrionia; order Obscuribacterales; family Obscuribacteraceae; genus JAKFUT01. The sequence goes on along the minus strand of JAKFUT010000281.1, from coordinate 22,823 downwards.
CCTGAACAAAAGGGGCAACCAGTACCTTTAGATGCTCGATCATATGGCGGCTGTCTCCAGGAATGTCCTTTTTTGCAGCGCCACCAGACCTTCTTGTTTGAACCGGCGGTAATCTGATCGGGAGAAATTTTGTTCTTCTGTTGATCCCACTCGCTAAGGAGCTCCTTACTTGCCAGGGCGGCGAGGCTATTAGTCTGAGAGACTTTCCGACCAGCGCAAAACGAACAGCCCAGGGCATCGGATCGGCTCTTCGTTCTTGTGCTAATCTTTGCCTGCCAAACGTGGTCGGGACCGGCAGGGCAGTGCCACCATGCCTGGTAGCTGGCGGCATAGCTAAATTCTGAAGGACGTCGCTTGTTATTTTTGGTCGGGTGCCACTGCTTCGCGAGCTCGGGAAAAAGTCTGACAAGCGAATTGTTGTCGGAGACCATCAAGCCCGAGCATAGCGGGCACCCGGCGCTCAAACTAGTCCTGTTGCATATTTTTGCTTCCCACTCGTGAGCAGGATTCTTTTTGCATTGCCACCACGCGCGTGTAGCAGACTTAGCCGTGACCTGTCGCGCTGTCCGGTCGCCGTTTTTCTTGGGATGCCACTCTCGGGCAACTGACGGAAAAAGTGCTGCTAACGAATTTTCGGCACTGACCTTTTTCCCGGCACAATAGCCGCATCCATAGCCTGCCAGCCTGTCAGATGCACTCTGCTGAAACGAATGTCCTTTTTTGCATATCCACCAAAACTTCGAAGTTGCCCCGGCCGTAATGTCTTCGGGACTGACTTGTTTATTCCTGGTCGGGTGCCACTGTGCCGCTATTTCCGGATGCAGCGTAGCTAGCGAGTTTGAAACAGAAACTCTGTTTGAGCTACAAAACGGACAACCATCGGCGGTGCTTCGTGGACTTGTTCGATTTGTTATAGGCGCCTTCCAGATGTGGTCCGGCGAGGCGGGGCAACACCACCAGGCCTTGAAGTTTGATGCCCAGGTAAACTCGTCGGGCTTATGCGGCTTATTTTTTGTCGGGTGCCATTGCAGTGCAATATCGTTAAAGAGAATCGCGAATGAGTTATCGCTGCACACGGCCTTGCTCACGCAATAAGGGCAACCATGACCGTTGCTCCGGGCATGAATGATCTGTTTGTATTCTCGATTACAGTCGGGACAAATCCACCATGGTTTGACCGTGGAAGCGTGAGTGAAATCTTCCGGACCCCAGCCGCAGTTCCTTTTCATGCACCATTCTGCAACTAAATGCGGGTTCTTCCGCGCGAATGAGACTGAGTTTCGTCGCCACTTTGGTTCGATTACATCTTCGATATCAACGAACACAAAAAATCACTCGCCCCTGATGCAGGTATATTTATAAACACACATTCTACAAGATCCCGCCAATGGATCAAGAATACGGCTGGAGTTCTCGAAAGCGTCGACCTATCGTATCTTGCTCTCCAGTGCAGTCGGCTTTTGATCTCTGGTGTGGTCGACTTCTGAAAATGACAGTTCGACCGGACCTGTGATGAAAATACTTGTGATAAATATTACTTATCGCAAGTTGTTGACGCGAAAACTTGTGATAACGTAAGATAAGCACCACCAGCGGTGGATCCTGCTTTTCCCCCACCACTGTGCGACTTTGTGCCAATTAGATCGCAAAATGCAAATCAGGACGAATTTCTTGTGATAATTGAACCGAAGAAACAGCAACAGCGAATTGTCGACACAAAGTGGCTGGATAAGACCGGCAAGGAATATTGCCACTGGTTGGACAAACAACCACTGGCCGATCACAGCAAACGAACATATGAATCGCGCATGACCGCCTTCATCGATTTTCTAATTTGGGAAGAACGCACCGCTCCCATTACGGAGCAAACTAAAGATACACCAGTGCGCGCATTCAAGCGCTATCTCAAACGTTCAAGGAAAGTGAAACCGGCAACGGTTAATTCATACATCGCCGCAATTAACAACTTCTACGGATTTCTCGGCATCGGAGCCACCACAGTCCCGCCTGAAGAACTGCCCAGTGAGGCGCCTGCTGCGCTCTCGAAAGAGGAGCAGAAAAAACTGAATCGCGCAATTGAAACTACGCCGCGAATCAAGGACCGCGCTATTTTAACTCTTCTGTCCTGTGTCCGTTCGACGACTTGAAAGTTACCGTTTCTTCGGTTGCCAATTATTCGGCAGCAAACGTTCGAGATCGACATCGGGATTTGCCATTAGGGTTTCGATGACATCTGTAAGGTAAGCGAATGGTTCGACGTTATGCCGTTTGCAGGTAGCCGTGATAGACATGAGCGCTTCGGCGGATTCGCCACCGTCATCGCTACCGAGGAACAGCCAGGCTTTCCGCCCGGTGGCAAGAAATTTCATTTGCTGCTCAGACTCATTGTTATCGATGGCTAGCTCGCCGTCCAAGAGGTAAGCATTCAATGCTTCCCAGTTGTTCAAAGCATAGAACACCGCCTTGCCGAAGGCGCTCTTAGGCAGCGCCATGAGGTGTTCCCGATCCAGCCAAAGTTTGAACTCATCCAAAATCGGCTTGGACTCTTGCTCCCGCATAAGCCGAATGTCTTGTGGCTTCAGTTCTAACTCTTGTGCATCGCGCTCAATTCGAAACAACCTCCGATAGAATCGTAGGGCTTCACTGCTTTTCGCTTTGTAGTTCAGCAGTGCTTTCTTGAAGTAGCGCCGACCATGAGCATTGCAGGCAACGAATATCGCACCATTCTCAGCACAGATCGCCAGATTGCCGGAGAAGCAATCACCTTGCAAGAATCCCCTGAAGCCCTTGAGAAATATTTTCGGACCAGCCCTGGCGCGCCCCTGAGTGTAATGGAATAACGTAAAGGGATGTTCGCGATCGCCGATGTATACCCACATTCGCCCCGTCTTGATCTTCTTCTTGCCTTTACGGACCTGAACTTTAACTGAAGTGTCATCAGTCTTGATTATCCGTGACGCAAGTAACTTTTCATGCATCAAATCGTATATAGGGCGAAGAAGTGCAGCCAGCACTGCAAGCCATCCGCACATGGTGGAGCGAGCAATGTCCGCACCGTGTCGGGCAAAAATTCGCTCAATGCGATAGAGCGGCAAGTGATCGCAGAACTTGGAAATTGCTACATAACTGAGCAGGGCAGGGCTTGCCTGGCACCTAATCACGCGTCCTACAGCTCTTCGCATAGTACTAGCTTTGTCACCGATATTAGCGCCGAGCAGATCATCACACTTCGACTGCGTATCCGCGGGTACCTTTTTCTCGATCCATTGCCAGTCCGCTGGTAGCCGGAGGGGCTCCATCTTCTCTCGTTCTACAAATCCTGTGTTTTCTTCAGCCTGTTCTATCAATTCGGAATTAGCGACAGCCGTTTCATCGCAGCTCGGGCATGCTAACACATCCTCAACCAGCTCTTGGATGCACACAACACTCGGTACGTAGTGATAGCGACTGTGCACTACCTTCTCGTTGATCTTGACTAAGCTAGCGCCGCATTTGCAGACTGAATCCATGGGGGTCCCCACGGGAACTCGTACTCTGGCGAGTCCGGATGAGCGAGGATTCTGCCTATTCCGTCGGGGTTTCTTAGGCTCGTTCGACTTGTCCTCCTTACCATCGTCATCGGCTTCAGCAGACTTTTCATTCGCGAGCGCATCCGTTTGTAAGTCCGCCTCCGAAAACAAGTTGAGCTGATCTGGATCTTCAAACGTTTCTGTTTTCTTTCCGTACTTCTCTTGCAGAAAAGATTGGAGCAATTCACTAAGCTCGCGGTTTTGTTCAGCAAGCCGAACGACCATTCCGATCAACGTGTCGGAATCAAGCTTCCGAAGCGTTTCGGGCTGAGACAAATCAATTTTTTGTGCTGTTTTCTTTTCCACCATAGGTTAATGATACCACCGCAGATCTCCAGTGCATTTTTATGAAAATAAGCTCAAACGAAACTTGCTTCCGGTAAGCGTTGGAATCGTTTGGAGCGCTTCGCGTCAGCAGGATTGATTCCAGCCAGCAGCAGAGAAAACTCATGCGCGAGAATTTCACGACGACCCTCTCCGCCAAGATTCTTGGTCCAGCCGAACGATCCTTGCTCCAATCGCTTGTAGTACAAAACAAATCCGTCAATATCCCAGAAGATGATCTTCATCCGATCACGCGACTTACTGAAGAATACGAACAAATGTCCGTTTAGGGGATTTTGTCCAAAGTATTCCTGTATCAGTCCTGATAGTCCATCAAAACTCTTTCGCATATCAACGGGTTCATTGCACAAAAATATTTTTGTAGATGGCGGTAAATTCAACATTTGCACTCCTCCAATATTTGAACGACGGTCCTCAATAACTCAATGTCTCTCGCGCTCGTCAGCTGTATGCTAAAGCCACCCGGCGTTGTTATCACCAACCCCATCGACGAGCCATCACCGTTTGTTATCGCTCTCTTCTCGTCCGCTTTCTTCTCATTCTGAACCAGCGCCAGGGCGACAAACGGATTGGCTGAGGGCTGTGGCTCGCCTGACCCGTGCAGGGCTCTAGTTGTCGTCGGCTCTAGTTCTACATAATGTGTCGGAATTGAACGTCCGCGCTTATCCTTGACCACCGCTTTGGAATTGGCGCGCTCGCCTGGTGTTTCCTCTCGATCTCTTATCGATAACTCTCGGCGCCAGGCGTAGAACGACGTCTCTATCACATTGTACTGCTGACAGTATGCACGCACGCTCAGCCCGCTCTTGCGCCACAAACTAACATGCTCGCGCCAGTATTTCTCTTTCTCCTCGCTCCTCGACCAACGGTTCGTCGTCCGCGATCGTCGCCTCGTGCTCCGCATCTTGATTGCTCCCGAACTTGATGCTAATCATGATGCAATCCTTTGCCTCAAGCTGCAACCCGTCGAACGGACACTCTGTCCTTTACCGGCATCAGAATTTCGGAATGCGCCGCACTGGAAATGGACGACGTATTTGCTGTCGGCCGAAAAACAACAGTAATCGTGCGCGCCGGCAAGGGCGATCATTATCGCGAGATTCCGCTGAATTCCAAAGTGTGCGAGGTCCTGCTGGCATGGATTGCCGAGCGCCGCCAGAAGTTCGCAGATCGCGAAATATCTAACGCCTTTTTTGTCAATCCTCAGGGGAACGCCCTCACAACTTCCAGCATCGATCTCATCGTTCGCAAAGTTGGTCAAAGTTGCGGGCTCGAGTTGTCCGCCCACCAACTTCGACATTCACTCTTAACTAATCTAGTACGCAACAAAAAAGATATTGTCCTCGTCGCCGACATAGCAGGACACAAGAGCCTCAACACCACCAGGCGCTATGCACTACCCACGGTGCGGGATAAAGAACGGGCTCTTGAAGAACTTATCGATTGAACGACAGCCTAAGACTCGCGTAATGTGTGAAGAACCCCTGCAGAGGATTTTTAACTGTCTCGGAGCAAACCGAACAAATCCGTAGAACCTGACAGTTGTTGAAATGAACCCTTCAGGTTTACTCAGTTATTTTGATGGGCTCTGCATAGACAAAATGCCGTGCTTCATGAAAATCGCAGATAGCCTGCTTCAACCGTGCTGCAGCCGGGTCATCGTTAGTGATGTCCAAGAACTCCACATCGCAAACTAAAAAAGGAAAGGGAGTGCTCTCCATTTTAAATATATACTCGACTTCGCGGTTTTCCGCTTTGAAGCGGACTTTATAAGTGTTTTCGCCCTCCACCAGAAGAGCTATAGGTTGCAGTTTGTGCATATTGATGCTCCTGTTTGAGTTCTATTCTCTGCCAAATAATGCACTACCAGGCCAATGTTTTAGAAAAGTTTCTTTTGTCATTCCATACCGGGTGCCATGCTGCGATCGTAATGATTACGTGCCCGACTTCATAGATACAAAGGGCAAAGAGCGCGCGAGGGTCCCGTGCTGCGCCTGTGTCAGTCTCAAAAGACGTGTTCAATGGATTTCAGAAGTTCTAGCAGAATGTGGTTACGAGCCAGTTCTGTAGAGAAGTTTCTTGACAGGTTTTCAAAACTCATGTTCACTGGTTGACATGGTGGCATCTAGAAAGATCGGCATCTGTTGCTCGAAGAGGGTTTGCTAACACTCTCGAAAGAAGGCTTGGCTAAGGCAAATTCGAGCATTTGAACGCAGGTACTGGTAGGTTGATCGACTGTGAAATGAGCCGAGCACCCATAATAGGTTTGAATGACATAGAATAAGTGACTGATTAAGTGACACGAAATCGTGCCTTTTGGGGCAGAAAGACAGTGTCGCCTAAACGGTCGTTTGCTTTACACGGTGGATCGTAGAGGTTCATTGGTTATGCCCGCGTATCCAAGGCTGACGGCTCTCAAAACGTTGATTTGCAGCTGGACGAATTGATCGCTGCTGGTGTCAGCAAAGAACACATCTATGCAGATCACGCATCCGGAAAGAAAGATGATCGCCCTGGGCTCGAGTCCTGCCTAAAAGCTCTTCGCAAGGGCGACACACTGCTCGTATGGAAACTGGACCGGCTTGGAAGAAACCTCACTCACCAGGTCAATCTGATCGAAGAACTTCACGATCGACATGTTGAGTTCAAGGTTTTGAGAGGACAAGGTGCCAGCATTGACACAACGACGCCAACTGGCAAACTTGTGTTCGGCATTTTCGCTGCACTATCTGAGTACGAAAGAGCGCTTATCTCGGAAAGGACTACGGCTGGGTTGATCGCTGCACGAGCACGTGGCCGCAGGAGGAGGCCGGCGCTATACAATGACGCCAGCAAAAGTGAACCTCGCGGCAGCAGCGATGAATCGTGAATGACCTTTGTCGAGAACTCGGAGTAACACGCCAAACACTTTACAAATACGTCAGTGCAGCAGGCAAGCTGCGCGAAAGTGCGAAAAACTGCTGAAAACCAGCAAACAAGGGCAAAGACGCCGTTGAATAGGACTTCTGAAATCCATTGAACAAGGTCTTTTGAAAATGACACATGGTGAATTTGATTTCTCGGAGGAAACCATGCTCGATTCAGTGGGTTTGGCGCTTCCCAAAATTTGCACCTTTTGAACTGGCAAATATTGGGAGTCGGATTTTCGCCCTCGGTCCGCCCAGCGGTGCGTCTTGCAAAATCCCTGTGATGAGGCTCTTTGCTTGCTTTAGGCTGCGAGCATCGAGCCTTTCGTACCCTGCTTACGGTGGGGTCATCGCTTACTACCTCCGCGGGTGGAGTCCAAAGACTCTATTACGTGCGGACAGGGAGTGGTATATCCCTGGGAAGATGTCTTCCATTCATTTGCCCCCTTCACGTCGCACGCACCGGACAGACACAGTTATTCATTATTCAACGACTGGTTCGCCGTTGAAGAGAGGCTCGTCTGGCTACAGTCCACAGGGCAGTATCCTGCCGCGGGTGAACTCCGAAAGTCTAAAACATCACTGGTCTTCATGAATGGAATCTCCAACCGTTTAGATATCCTTGTGAATGATAGTTGCGGCTGAAACAGCAAACAGCAGAGCCGAAGGAGCCGACGCTTGCGATCCCGTTTCTACGATCTCAATTCCTTCGACGGATGATTGCAGGTCGTTACCTACCGATATGTCGCAGTACCAGAGAGGCCAGATTCTTAGCCTGGCGGTCAGACCCCACGGTTTTTTAATGCTCTCGGTAAGCTATTATTAGATAGTCCACTTGATGGTAATGATATGAGACGACGATGGTTTGTTTTTTTACTAGTTCTCGCGGTTTTGCCTACACACGCAAGGGTGGATGCCAGTTCCTCTGATTGGGATCTGTTAATGCGGGGAGGGGATAAGTGCTACCATAACGGTCAATTGGGAAAAGCTACGGTTTGTTTTAAAAAAGCATTTCGAATCGCGAAGCTTAATGGGCAAAAGTATGAGTTAGCTGAAAGCGCAAGCCATCTAAGCAGCACCTATCTCCTAAGAAACCTTCCTGAGGATGCGGAATCATGTTGTCTAGAATGCTTGGGAAATATAGACAAGTTCGAAGATCCAATTCCTCGAAATGACGTGGCGATCCTGAACAATTTAGGAAGGGCCTATTTAGAGCAAAAGAAATTTGATCAAGCTGAAAGCGTCTTGCTCCGGGTATTTTCATATGAAAAGACTGCTGGGCTTACTCAATCCAAGGATTTTCCTTCTACCGCAAACAGCTTGGCTATTCTGTATGTGCAACTCGAAAAGTTTAGCGCCGCAGCCGACATGTATAAATTGTTAATCTCAACCAGTGAGGCATCTAAGACTGAAATAGCGAATTATCTCCGTTCTCTTGCTCTAGTTAATCTGTGCGAGAAAAAGTATTTCGAGGCGGAACCTCTATTTAAGCGATCCATAGCCCTCCTAGAGGAGCAACATTGCCAGGCCGACTTGGCTAAGAGTCTTGAAGGGTACGCAGGGCTCCTTCGAAATACAGATAGAATTGCTGAGGCCGTAGAGTTAGAGAAACGGGCGAGTTCATTGCGATTTCGAGAACTTCCTGATTCACCGATATAGATTCCCAACCATGATTTGAAGGTTGCAGGTTGCAGGGCTGAATTGTTGCATTAGGGCTCAGCAAGTATCTGTGCCCTAATGCAAAGCGGTCTAGGATAAGCCCTCGCACGGGTTTTCTTTCTTTCGTTTCTTCTGTCGTTCTTGCTGCCTAAGATCCTCCTCGAACTGCTTTTGTCTCAATTCCCTTTCCAAGATCTCTTGAAGCTCTGGATCCTCATCTATTTCGGGATCGTTTTTTAATAGCTTCTCAAATTTACGACGCTCTCTAGGACTCATTAGTTTTTCCTGCTTTTCTGGATACAGGTCTCGCAGAAGCTTCTGTTCTCTTTCGGATTCCGTGTTCTTTATCTGTAACTTCAGTCCTTCCACAGAGTTGGGAGCGGTGTTACTCAAATAGTAATCGCCTCCTTTGATTTCGGGCACTAAAGGACCTTATGTAGGGAAGCTGCGATAGTGCCCAGCAAGCCGGAAACGCTTGTTGAGTAGGCATTCTCAGCCTCGATTTTTGTTTGTTTTTGTGAAAACCGGCTTCAGCTGTCAACTGTTCCGTTCTTGCTTTGTCTAGATATTTCCGTTTTCATAATTCACCCTGGCAGACTCCTCTAAAATGGTGGCAACTCGCAACCGTTCCGCCTGGCTTTTGACTTCTCGGGCGGCGGATTATTGCCGGTTCCCGGGGAAGTAGGAAATTCTGTCAGGAGGTTGCCGGTGAAGGGAGAGTATCCACGGTTCAAGGACATATACAGCCGGGACGCTTTGATTGAGCATTTCTATTTGGCAGAGTCGGAACGTGCTCTCATAAACGATTTGAGAGGAAGCCCAAACCGTCTTGGTGCCGCCATTCTGCTTAAGTCCTTGCTGTATCTGGGGTATTTTCCTGATGGTTTCAACCGAGTACCGGCCTCTGTTCGAGCATACATCGCGGAGCAGCTTCAAGTTCCGAATTCCGTGGCCGAGTACGCTTGGAACAGTGGCACCCGCGACGCTCACATTTCACTAATACGAAATAGCACAGGGTCTAGTTTCCTTACTGCATCTCGTAAGGCTGAGCTTGAAGATTGGCTCAGAGACGAAGCCACGAAGACGGTTCACACTCACGAGGATCTGTTCGAAATAGCTCTTGGTCGGCTCTTTATTCTTAATGTAGAACTGCCATCTGAAAAGGAGCTTCGTCGAATTGTCGGCGCTGCACTGACCGGCTTTCTGTCTAAGGTGTATCGTGTCATAAGCGATAGGTTGCCGCTGGACAGTTGCGCCAATCTTGAGAAACTGATAGTTATTCCAGACGGCACAGCGCACTCCGCGCTCGACCAGATGAAACGCGAACCAGCTCATGCCGGCGTAGATAATCTTGGCAAAGAGATTGCAAAGCTTCAATCATTGAAGGCGATTGCTCTGCCTGAGCATTTATTCAAAGGTGTCCCACCAAAGATCATCGAAGTTTTTGATCGACAAGTGAAGAATGAGCGCCCGAGCGAACTCCGCTTGCATCCCGATCACATCAAGTACACCCTGTTATCCAGTTTCATTCATATCCGAACGGGTGAAGTCATTGACGACATCATAAGGATGTTCATGGATATGATTCACCGCATGGATACTGAGTCAGAACATGAACTTGATCAGCGGCTTTTAAGCGATATGAAAAAAGTCGAGGGTAAAGTTCAGATGCTATTTCGGATCGCCTTGGCGGTCGTCAAACAGCCGGCCGGAAGTATACGCGAGGTCATCTTTCCCGAAGTAAAGGAAGAAACCTTCAAAGAACTCGTTGCGGAGTACGAGACGAGTGGACCTCGATTCAGTACATTGCAGCAACAACTTATGCGCAAGAAGTACGTTTATCATTATCAGAGAATGTTGCCCCTTGTGCTTGAGAATCTCACGTTTCGCAGTGGCAACCAGTATCAGCCGGTTATAGAAGCACTGAGTGTCATCAAACGCTATCTTGGATCAGACGTCAAATATTTTCCAGAAGTAGTACCCATTGATGGGGTTGTTTCTCCAACCTGGCAAAAATCAGTAATTGAGAACATCGATGGGAAGAAGAAAATAAACCGGAAGATGTACGAGCTGTGCGTGTTGGAAAAAGCCCTAAAAGCGCTAAAATGCAGAGAAGTATGGGCAGAAGGAAGCATAACTTTTCGGAATCCAGATGAAGATATGCCACCAGATTGGCAAGACGAAAATAAACGCGCAAGACTTTATGTCAGTATCAAACACCCCGTCGAGTCGGTGGCTTTTGTAGAAGCCGAGCGCAAGCGAATGACGGACGCGTTAACCGAATTCAACAGAACGCTGCCAGGTAATGAACACGTAAAACTCATTGGTAGAAAACAAAAAGACGGTCGCCGATTATTTTCCGTAGCCAAGCTAAAGCCTCAAGAGGAGCCGACAAACTTGGTCATGATCAAGGATGTAATCAAAAAACGATTCGGCATGCTTGAGCTGCTCGATATGATGGTCGAAGCTGATCGGCTTACAGACTTTACTCGCTATTTCACACATTCAGGCACAAAGGAGATCCGCTCACGAGAGGCGTTGCGCCCTTTGTTGCTGCTCGATCTATTCGCTGAGGCCACTAACACTGGCATCAGCAGAATCGCCAAAGCAAACGATGAGTATTCTTACGATGAGATGTATTATGTGCGACGATATTACATCTGGCTTGAACCGCTGCGCAAAGCCAATGCTGCTTTAGTAAACAAAATTTTGGCAGTTCGTAACCCGGCGATCTGGGGGCATGGAAACGCGTGCGCTTCTGACGGCAAAAGCTTCCCGTCTTGGAATCGCAATCTCCTATCGGAATGGCGAACACGCTATAAGGGCGACGGCGTCATGGCTTATTGGCATGTAGAAAGAAAATCTGTCTGTATTTATTCGCAACTCAAGAACTATTCATTCTCTGAAGTCGCTGCAATGCTTGAGGGACTGATTCGGCATGATACAGAAATGCGGGTGGAGAAAAACTTCGTAGATTCCCACGGGCAAAGCGAAGTGGCTTTCGCATTTACTCATTTGCTTGGTTCGTTTCAGCTAGTACCGCGGTTGAAGGGGATCAAGAACGAACGCCTGTACTTGCCAGAGAAAGGCATGGGCGGAAACTTCCCGAATCTCGCCGGTGTGTTAACGCGCCCGATACGCTGGGAATTGATCGAACATCAATACGATGAAATGGTCAAAGCGACAATAGCCATGCGTGACGGACATGCTAGCGCCGACGCCATTCTTCGACGGTTCAATTCCCACAATCTACAGCATCCGACATATAAGGCGTTGCTCGAATTGGGTAAGGTGGAGAAAACGATATTCCTCTGCGGGTGGCTTGCAGACCTCCAAGCACGTACTGAAACTAACGAGGCGCTGAATGTTGTGGAGAATTTCAATGGTGCAACGGAATTTGTTTCGTATGGAAGCCACGGTGAATTAGCGACAAATAATCGAGAAGACCAAGAGATCAGAATTCTATCGTTACAGCTTCTCCAAAATTGCATGATGCTGATTAATACACTACTGATTCAGCGTGTTCTGCAAGACGACACGTTACTCAGTCGTCTAACAGCGGCTGATTTACGCGGGCTGAACCCCCTTTTCTTTGGACATATCAATCCTTATGGATTGTTCTACCTCGACCTCGGGCAGCCTCCTCTCTTGGAACTGGAGGCAGTTTAATGAAACAACGAACTCCACCAATGGCCATGGCAAATAAACTAGCTCGCCTGCTCACGCCTGAGAGGCCGGACTACGAGTATTTGAAGAAAGTCTTTCAGCATACACGCACAATCTTGGCCGTTACCAAAACACAAGCCGAGAAGCGGCTCCCCGAGCTTCTCACTGATGAAGAACTCCTCGCATTCTATGATGCAGCCTGGCACACCCAGAGTTCGGTGCATCTCATCATGATCAAGATTCTTGTGTACACGGGCGTTAGAAATGCCGAACTAGCGGCCCTGCGCTTACGCGATGTTGATCTCAAGAAATGCCAAATTCGTGTGGAACAAGGAAAGGGACAGAAAGACCGGTATGTGCTGTTTCCAGAAACCTTCAAAGGCGAACTTGGTCAATATATCGCTCATCAGAAACAGGCTGGTGCGGAATACTTGTTGGAGTCAAACCGACTAAAACCATTCTCTACGCGGCGGATCAGGCAGATTGTAAAAGATTACGCTGCGGCGGCTGGTATCGAAAAACGAGTTTACCCGCATCTATTTCGCCACCAGATAATTACGTTCCTCACGAAGGAAGGAATCATAAGTCCAAAACTACAGTTGATCAGCGGTCACGCCGATGAAAAGAGCCTCGCTATCTATCGTGACTTGGCGCTTTCCGATGTTTCTGATGAATACGAACAAGCCATGAAGCGGTTTCCGCTAAAATAGGCTTAAAAATGAGCCCAAAAACGCTTATCTATCCTGGCTTTCCGGCTTGCTGGGCACTATCGCAGCTTCCCTACATAAGGTCCCTAAAGGAGTTGTTCCAGAGGAATCAACATAATTGACAGGATCATTCCCTACGTATGCGTATAGGCTCATATCGCCAGCCTCATACCCAAGCGGATCAGGCTGCAGAAATCTTCCCACAGCAGGCGAATAATACCTCGCCTTGTAGTTATAGAGACCGATCTCAGCATCATAGCGTTGCCCAGTGAAACCAAATGCCGTACCGGTTAGACTCGGGGTCTCACCAAACGGAGAGTACTTATACTTATTCAAAACTGCACCGGAATCATCGGTCTGCGCTATCACTGAACCTAATCGATCTTTGTGCAAGAACGTGGTATCGGAACCGGAAATCTGAACGAGAATCTCATCCAACCCGGAGCCAGGGATGTACCGGTTGACCAGAGCTGGTGTATCATCGTATTCCGCTATCAATTGTGCCCCATCATACAAGTAACCGGATTTAACGGAGTTTACTTCCTTCTGCGCCTGCCTACCCAGCGGATCATTCCAATAGCTATTCGTGGTACTTCCGCTGATGGCTTGAGTCAACCTGTTTAGAGCATCAAAACTCGCTGTCAAAGGACCGGAAGTCAAATTCCCATTGAGATCATATTCGTAGCTGGTGGCACCGACGGAAGGATACTGATTCAGATTATTGGCAGTGGCATAGGCGGTTACAGCCGGGGCCGCAGGCGTCCACCCATAGTCGTCACTCACCGATTGCTGGATTACCTGATTGGCATTGTTGTAATGAAACCGGAAATTAACAGAGCTTCCGACAAAAGCATGTTCAAGGCTCCGAATATCATTGTTCATTTCGTAGACATAAGAGCAAACGCAGCCGTTGATATAGGTAATTGCCTTCCTGCGCGAAAGATCATCGTAATCGAAATGCACAGCGACGGAGGAACTCCCATTGAGTTTGATATCAGTGAGCCGGTTTATCCAATCAAATACGTAGTCGGCGTAATAGGCATCCGGCCAGGCTAAGCGGGTGCGATTCCCATTTTTATCGAGCTGATACGTTACCTCGTCACCGTTGGGCATGGATTGCACCAGAAGCCGCCCTGCGGTGTCATATTCAAACCCGTAATCACCAGATGAGGGATCGCCGCCCACCGTTGGAGTATTGACGTTTATAAGCTTTCCAGCGAGGTCATACGTCATGGTTTGAAGAGGAAGCACGGAGCCGGGCTGGCGTGTGGAAAGCCTAGTCAAGACATCATATGTATTTTCGATGGTATCGCCAATGCGCGTGAGCAACGTCAGGACTTGATTGTTGGCGTTATAAGTAAATTGCTCGAATGTCGTGTCCGGATATGTCCGCGTATCAACCCTATCAAACCCGTCGTATGCCATTTCAGTGACATTAGTGCGGGCATCTTCGATGGCAGCAAGCATGCCATTGTCGGTATAAGTCCGGGTCTCTGAAGCATTGCCCATCGGGTCCGTGACGGTGCTTACCCGGCCGATCGGGTCATAAGCATATTGCCACTTCCGGCCTTCTCCATCGGTCTTTGAATCAACCTGCTGTAGATGGTTGTAAACCAAAGAAACATTATTGCCAGAGGGATCAGTGATTCCCAGAACGTATCCACTTGCGCTGTAGCCCCAGCCCCACGTTTGATACGGATGCGCAGGATCGCCGGTTTGCCGTTGTAGCGAGATAAGCCGACCGCTGGCATTATAATTCCAGAGGGTGTCATAGTGGGTGTTAGCTTCCGGGGTATCGGTGCGTTTAGTCATCCGGCGTTCTTTATCAAACTCGAATATCGACACGTCCCAGCTAATCGAGTGAGCATGAGGATCTCTCAGGACAATCACATTGCCGATTGCATCGTATTGAAACTCGGTAGTCAGGTTTAGTCGGCCGGTGCCGAAATCTCTGGTGGCAGTCAGCAGCACTTCAGTGTCGGTGTCATACACAAACTTATCGACGATATCGTGGTCAGAGTCGCCGTCGATATTTTCGGTACGCGTAAGCACCTGGCCTCGATCGTTGTAGGTGTAACTATTGAGTTGGTCTCTGGGAGGATCCCGCTGCCGAGGTTTCTCGTAGAGGCTGATCGGATCCCCGTGTACTCGATTTCCGGATCTGATTTTTGGGATCCATAGAGCCGCTGTGTAGGCGGGTTATGTAGACATCGTACAGAAAGGTCCCTGGTATCACCCATGGTTTTCGGGGGATTTGGATCCCGATTCTACCTGATATCACCCATGCAGGTTCGGTTGATAAGTGATACCCGGGATTATCACTCATGACTCGGGATCCTATCCCGGTCGGCTTGACAGCCGGGTGCATCACGTGTACGATGGTATCATGACAATCCAAACATACACTGAATATCTGAACAGGCTGCCGGTTTCACGGCATACCAGACGGAACTACCGGCTCCGAGTAAAGCGGTACCTCGAATGGCTGGAAGGCACCGTAGACGGTGACATGGCCCTCAGCCAACCAACAGAACGAGACTTCGCTGTCCGGGACTACAGAGCTAAGCTTCTGCTGTCCGGGTTGAAACCGGCTACAGTAAACGCTTCTCTGGCCGCCCTGGATAACTTCTACGGGTTCCTCGGTATGGGACCGGCAAAGGTCAGGAGACAGGAACTCCCGAATCAGGCTCCCAAGGCTCTGGTCGGTGAAGACCTGCGCCGGGTGATCAAGGCAATCGCCAGATGTGAGTCGGTGCGGAATAAGACTATCGCACTCATGCTTCTTCACTCCGGTCTGCGCATTAGCGAACTGGCGGCTCTGAATGTCGGTGATATCTTTGTCACTGCCAGGAAGGGTGAGATTGTAGTTCGGTGCGGTAAGAATCAGAAGCACCGGCGAATACCAATGAACTCTGATCTCCGTGAAGTCATGCAATCCTACCTGGCAGGTCCACGTGATCCACAGGAACCACTCTTCACCAGCAAGAAGGGAAACAGGATCAGTACGAATGCAATCGATCATCTGATCCGCCAGATAGCCACCGAGGCTGGTGTCGAAATGTCTAGCCACACCTGTCGGCATACGGCACTGAGTCGGCTGATCAGAGCCGGAGTTGATATCGTGATCGTGGCTGAAGTGGCTGGCCATTCCAGGCTGGAAACCACCAGGCGCTACAGCCTGCCAACGGCTGATGATAAGATTGCAGCGCTGGAGAAACTGAACTATGCCTCAACGTAGAAAAGATGCTAAGCGGCCCCGGATATCTGTCTCCCTGGACGAGGAAGACTACGATTGGATCGACTCCCTGGCCAGCCCGGCTACAAGTCTGAGCTTCAAGGTCAGCCGGTTAGTGAAGGCTGCTCGAATAGCCGGTCTAACTATCGACGACTCTACCGCAGAAGGACCGCTGGCTGAGTTCAGCGATTGGTTGAAAACGCAACGTAAAAATAAACTGGCTCAGGATCTTCACGAGCTACTATCGCAGTATCTGGCTGAGAAGTAGCGGGCACCAGAGCCTGGTCTCCCAGCTTCCAGGATTCGACAGTGCAGCCCATCAGTTCCAGAAGCCGGTCAGTAATCTGATTCATTGCCGGGCGCATGTCCTCTACGGTAACGACCACGTAGTGCGCTCCAGTCGGATCGTTACCACCACGGATCGAGTGGTTGGCTAGCTTCTTCAGCGTGTAGTGAGTAACGCCGATCTTTTCGCCTGTAGTCAGGAATACTCTGCGCAGGTCGTGAATCAGGAAGTTGAATCCCATCTTCTTCCGTAGTACTGCCCACGCCGTGCGAGGCTCAGTTAAGTATCCTCTGTCCCTGCCAGGGAAGACGTACTCAGAGTCGCTCGGTAGGCGGGACTTAAGGACCTCAGCCAGGAAGTCTGTCAGCGGTAACCTGTGTTCCTTTCCGTTCTTAGTCTGGGGGATGTTCAGTGTCTTCGCCTCGAAGTCCACATCACTCCATTTGATCCTGGACGCCTCCCTGCGCCGGAGTCCGGTGAGCATCAGGAGAAGGAAGTAGTCACGGGAGATCTTCGAGTCCAGAGACATGAGAGACTGGTACCACTCAGACATTCGGTGATCAGGGATGACACCTTGGCGAGCGTGTCTAGCGTACCATTGTCTGTTCAGGGTCAGCCTGCTGACTGGGTTCTCTTCGATCAGAGGTTTCCCGTCTAGCTGGTACTTGTCGGCTGCGTACTTCAGAACTATTCTCAGGACTTCCATGGCACCATTCGCGGTTGGCTTTCCATCGGTCTTTATCCGGGTGACCCGCTGCCCGAGTTCCCTGTGCCTCTCCTCAACCATATCCTTGGTGATACTGCGAACCGGCAGAGGAAGCCAGTCTGACAGATACAGGTGGACCTTCTTTCTGTAGGACAGCTTTGTACTCGGAAGCATGTTCAACCGGGAGGACAGGAACAGCTCAAGCGCCTCAGACAAGGATAGCCGGGCTATACGCGCCTTCTCCTTCTCAGTTAAAGGATCGTACCCCATCCCGATATCACTCAAGAGCCTCCGGGCGTCCCTCTTTGCCTGATCAAAGGGGATCTCATCACACCTGCCGATGGTAATCCGGTGGTTCTGATCGTTGACCCGGTACTCCAGAATGAAGCTTTTACACTTAGGACTCACCCTCAGCCCAAAGCCTTTTAGGTCGTCATCACGTAGGATTACCTGTCCCCGCAAGGGGTGAACCTGTTTATCTATAAGGGATTTAGTCAGTTTCGGCATACACGGATTTACCTCATGTCGGAGCGTCTAACATACGGGTCACGCGACGTGTCGGCAAAGTTCCGACACGGTCTTAGGGGCTGTAGTACGGGTGAGGGGTTTAATAAGGGACTCGTGTCGGCCGCGCGACACGATATCAGTTGTGTCGGCATCCGTGTAGAAAACAGCCAGCATCGTACTAGAAGGGTTTTCTGTCTACACGTTGCCGGGCATGGACTTTCAGTCGTACCGTCTTCCAGAGTGCCTACACGTGTTCAGAGGGGCACAATACCCCGAAATTGATTGTCTGTTGGTTCGGGCTTCACCTACACCAGGGCTCATACACGTTGAGCCACCTGGCTTTTCTCTTTCTACACCATAACATTTGAGGAGCCGGGGTGTGATTAATTAGTGACACCAGTCCTAGTATCACTCACCTTATTTGTTTCAGAGTGTCGCCAGTGCTAAGGGCACTATCCCCCTGCCCCCTAGTCGTTCATTAACGCGGGAAGGTTTGTAAGCGCCGGTGATCAAGACTAACTTCCAGAATGTATCACCCTTCAAGATACTGTACTGCCATGGATTTACCGATTCATGTTCACTAAAACCACCTGCCAGCAACTGCCAACCAGCGGATCATTTTTCTGCCTACCAGGTAGTATCGACACCCTATTAGGTAGACTGTCAGGGCATTTCAGGCTTCGCTCTTCTGAGAAAACTCTAAAAAGTTGTGCGATCTTTTTGCTCGTCACTGCGGTAATCTTTTCGAGCAAAAGTTATTCAACTTGCGACTCCGTCTGTTTGGGACCCAGAACCCTGGTACTGGCCTCAAACACAGCGAGGGTATTAAGAGCGCGACAATCCTTCGCTGGTACCGATTGCGGTTTTACCTCCCTGTTCTGTAGCGCTCTAACACCATTTACACAGAAGAGTCGGTCTTGCCTGTGGTCTGATTTCATTGATCCGCATCAGTTCGACGGACGACATCGTTTGGCTAGGCTTTGTTGCGTAAGCACGACCGCGTAGAGAAGGAGATTTGTATGCTGGTCAAGGTTCCCCCGCCCAAAGAGGCGGCTCTAGAATATGTTCGTAACGGTTTATCCGTGATACCCATTCGCACTGATGGAAGTAAGGCCCCGGTCGTTGACTGGAAGCCTTATCAGTTAAAGATTCCGGACGACCAGATGCTGGAAGATTGGTTCCAGAATGACTGTGGAATAGGTATTGTGTGTGGTGCCGTCAGCGGACGTGTGGAGGTCTTAGACTTCGATGATCCCGGATGCTTCGAACCCTGGAAAGAGCGTGTACTAGAGACATCCGGCACACTCGGACTGCTTGATCGGTTAGTGATCATGCAAACGCCATCTGGAGGGTGGCACCTGATCTACCGGTGCTCAGCCGGCGTTGGACCGAACCAGAAGCTCGCCCAGAGGCGGCTGGCGGACGGCACCATTAAGACAATGATCGAGACTCGCGGTGAGGGTGGATATGTCTTGGCGCCCGGTTCACCTAATGAGTGTCATCATCTAGGAAAACCCTACAAGCTTGTCCAGGGCAGTCTTGGGAGCATTCCAGACTTGGCAGCCCAAGACCGTGAACTACTCCTGAGTGCTGCCCTTTCCTTCAATGAGTTCCTGCCGCGTGAGAGCATTGTTCACGGTGCCACCGGTCGCGGGTTTAAGCCTGGAGACGATTTCAATGAACGGGGTAGCTGGGACTTTCTGAAGGACGCGGGATGGAAGTTCATTCGGCAGACTGGCGACGGGACGATTCTCGTTCAGCGTCCACGAAAATCTAGTCCCGGAATCTCAGCCACCGTAAACCATTGTGGTAACGAGCTGTTGTATGTTTTCAGTACGAATGCTAGTCCGTTCGAACCGCAACGCGGATACACCCGGTTCGCGGCTTACACCCTGTCAATCCACGGTGGAGACTACAGGAAGGCTTCAATAACCTTGGCGTACCATGGTTTTGGTCAGATGCCGCTAAACGACTCAGGGAACGCCCAGCGCTTCGTTAATCTGTTCTGGGATGAGGTTCGTTACGTCGGCGCCGCTAAGAGCTGGTTTGTCTGGGATGGGATGCGGTGGATCAAGGATGATAAGTCCTCAGTCGTCTCAAAGGCCAAGGAGGTAGCCAAGCACATCATCGCCGAAGCTCAGGAGATCACCGACAGAAACCGTCAAGCAGAGACTCTGCGCTGGTCCATTCAGGCCGGAAATGGCGGACGGATTGCACAGATGCTGAAGCTGGCGCAGCCCGAGCTGTCTATAAGCCCGGACGACTTGGACTCCAATTACTGGCTGCTGAACTGCCTCAACGGAACTGTCGATCTGCGGACAGGGGAATGCTATCCGCATCGCTCTGGAGACCTGCTGACCAAGCTTGCGCCAGTGAACTATGTCAGAGGTGCACCGGCACCACGCTTCCTCCGATTCCTGGAAGAAGTGTTCCTGAACGCCGGGGTTAGGGTTTTCTTCCAACTCGTCATCGGCTACAGTCTGACCGGCGACCAGCGCGAACAGAAGCTGTTCATCCTGACTGGAGATGGCGCGAATGGTAAGTCCACTCTGATGATTACGTTGGGGAGTGTGCTTGGGGACTACAAACAAGAGGCGGCGCCTGGGATGCTGTTGGCGAAGAACCCAAACGGCATCACCAACGACATTGCTCGTCTCAAGGGCGCGAGGATGGTGCTGACGGCGGAAACAGATCTCGGAAGATATCTCGATGAGGAGTGGGTTAAGCGCCTCACTGGTGGCGATGTGATTACCGCACGATTCTTGTACCAAGAGCACTTTGAGTTCCGCTCCACCCATACACTGTTCATCATCACGAACCATAAGCCCAGCGTCAAAGGACAGGATCACGGGATATGGCGCCGGCTCAGTGTCATCCCGTTCAACGTTACCTTCCCGGAAGACCAGCAGGATAAGGAACTGCCACAGAAACTCATGGAAGAGCGAGAAGGTATCCTTGCCTGGGCTGTAGAGGGCTGTCTAAAGTGGCAGGTGGACGGTCTGAAGGAACCGCCAGTGGTTCAGGCGGCTAGGAGCGACTACAAGACGGACAATGATCCAGTCAGCAGGTTTGTCCATGATTCGTGCAGGGAGGGCGGGCAGGAACGCTCTGGCACCCTCTATCACCGTTATAAGAAGTGGGCTCAGGACACGGGTGAAAACGTTGTCAGTGTTAAATCGTTTTCTCAGTCTCTGGAAAGACTGGGATTTAAGAAGGAGCGCGATAACAAGGGGGCCTGCTTCGAAGGGTTGAGCCTGGTCGAAGAGGAAGGGGATGATGACGGGTCCTGGAGGGCCGAGAACATGTTTAAGGAAAACTGAGACTGACACTAGATCATACTAATAGCGGTGGCGATGTCATGAGATGCTCTGCCGCCTGGAAAGAAAAGTAAGAGGGGTGTGGTTAGTGACAGGTGACGGGTAGTGACGGGTAGTGACGGGTTTTTCTATTACTCCTAATACTAGTTATCTCTATCTATTGAATTATAGGATCTACCCGTCACACCCGTCACCCGTCACTGATTTCAGGGTTGCCAGTACTCCAGGACTATAGTGATTTGATGGAGATGATTACTCTCCTACTATCACCCAAGGTCTTAAACCAACTGGGATTCAGGCAGGTAACCACTTTCTACTTACTCTGGTAAGTCAGCAGAGACACAGAACTAGATACTGATGGGAGCCTGGCTTTCAGCCTTGGGCGTCACCGCTGCCAGTAGTACCCGCCCTGACTTTTGATGCGAATAAATATAGACAGGCAGGAACCAGACTGGTGTCTGGCAGCCTCCTGCCGGTCAAATTAAGAGGAAAGAAAAGTGAATAAGATTGACTACGACGTTGTGTCCTTACTAATCAGGACTCTAGTGGTGAGACCCCTCCTGTCCAAGGAGCAGTTGCTGGCAGACCTTTGTGCGCCTACTCGACCCGAATTACCGAATCCCTCACAAGTGCATCTTGCGCTAGCGAAGCTCCGGAATGCCGGTGCTATCAAATCAAGAAAAGGACCAGATGGTCTGTTCTACAGCCTCTCCGATACGCCAGAAGAGAAGATTGAGGTTCAGCAGAAAGTCTTGTTCCCGGCAATGGAGATCTGGTCTGCCTGTCGCCATTCCCCTCATCTGGAGCAGCTCCTGGAAGAAAGCGCTCGGGGCATGAAGTTTCAGAGGGGGCAAGAATCTGATTCAGCTGTGGTACTGAAGCAAGGGCGAAAGGCGGTACGAGCACTCCTTTCGAACGACTGGGTGACTTCCAAGGATCGAGATCTGAATGAGCACCTGGAGATCTGTCGCCATACTGGTATGCTCCCGGCAGTACTGGCACAGAGGATTGAGCCCCTGCTCACGCGGATACTTCATAAGGCGGGGGTAAAGACCATGGACACCTTCGACTACTACGTCCCAGCTCAGTTTGAGAAGGAACTTCGTCCAGTAATGGACCCCATGATCGGCGGTCTCACCTACATACGCCCGACAGATTGCCTTGATAAGTCAGTGGATGACTGGTTGAATCACTCCCTGTTCGAGGACTGGGGCAACGCTGTAAAACAGTTCAGGCAGTCCGATTGGAACCTCTTGTCCAGTGAGACTGGCGCCGTTGGAGCCTTGGTCGAGATCATACGCTCGGGGTACTAGCGATGGGAGGAGGAGCACCGAAACGCTCGGTGCTCCCGCCTTCACTTTCACACGGTCGACAGAGCGCAGCCAGTGGGGCAGCTGATAATCTCGCCTCCCGAGGTTCGTTTTTTTATTCGGATGTCCTGCCGGCCCTGCCTCCGGTGCCTACGCGATTTTTTAACTGGGTGGATCTTCAAATCTTAAATAAGTAACAGTACCAAAGCTGTAGTAAAGTCGTTGCACAATCTCCTTGAGTAAAAACGACCGGAGACACCAGCAGATACAGGCAACGGGAGGAATCGCATGAGTGCGCGAATCGTCACCTTGGCTATTGTCTGACCCGATTCTCGGCTGTCAGAGACCACACGAGAGCGACAACCCAGCCGACAACGCTAAGCCCCAGAAACAAGTTAAGGGCATAGATAGCGGCGGTATTCCTTTTCGTTCGGGCAGCCGCTATCAGAGAAGGCGCGAAGTAGAACGTTAGCCCGACTTCCCAAACCATTGACCCGACCATGTTGTCAGTCTGAAGACCCAATACGAGTAGTCCAACCGTCCCGAGAGCAGCCAATCCAAAAACGAACCAGGGAGCCAGATTCTCAAGGACACCTTTATTTCCTTGTTT